>JBKOWU010000382.1:0-20355 GCA_046724555.1 Thermoproteota archaeon
TGCCTCAGAGATATCGCCTCGACTATTTTCAAAATTCGCCACAAAGTCAGAAACTGGTACTGGTTTGGGATTATTTATTTCAAAAAGTATTGTTGAAGCTCATGGTGGCAAAATATGGGCTGAGAATAACAGCGATGGTAAAGGCGCTACTTTTAGTTTTAGTATACCTTTAGCAATGGAGGTATAAATTGGATTTAATATTTCTAGACCTTGGAAAATAGAACAGATAGATAGATAGATAGTATTAAAGGCCAGATATCAAAAGGTTTCATATTTATTAGATACAACAACTAACTGTTCTATAAAACATCAATTAACACTCATTGATTAATACACTATATCATGCCAGTATTTTCTATCTGTTAATAATATTGAGCCATACAAAGTATTACTAACTTCTCAACTGGCTATCAAAACGGCTACAATAGCTATTGGAATATGACCATAGAATGAGCTAAGACCTACATTGTATATGGATTTTACCTACACGATTTATTAAATTACATCTCTCTCTTCTTCAGGCACTCGGCAGATAATAATCTGATATTTTTATTTTCTTGGTCTTCTCTGCTCGTTTTTGCTTTCTTAACCTTGTGTTACTAAAATTCCTTGGTCTGCTTCTTAGTTTATACCCACAACATGGGCACAGTACTCCATTGCATTTTATGAATATTGCACATTGTTGACAACGTTTATGTCCATAAATATAACGACAAGAAGCTTTATGATGTATACATATTCCTTTGCAATGCCTTTATAATTACTACTTCTTTATTGAGTCAGAATATGGTATGCTATTGATTATTAATCTTAGATAACTAAGTTAACTCAGACTAAAGCCTATGGTCATTATGATAAGACATATGATATAGAAACAAATACAGAGAAATCTGTTAAATTTTTTAAATATTTTAATAGTATCTGTATTTACTGCTACCTGTTCTGTATAGGCATTGACAAAAAGAGATGCGCAAGTATACACACAAGCAGCGGGTTACTGCTCTGTTTCCATCAACCCGCTGCTTCTTTAAAATCATTAGACTTTATACTTCAAGACTGCTATTGTGCATGCAATATAATATCATTAATTTCTTAAAAGTCTAAATGTATGTCATGTCTTTTTATGCTCTAATTTATAAGATTTCTTCAATATCCCTATATGTATTATATGCTTCATCCTCTGTTATTCTAAACCATAGAGCGTGTCCATCAAATTTATCCGCAAGGCTTTTTGGCAAGTAAAATCTTTTTTATCTGTGACACCTTTCTCAGTAAGAACTGTATCTCCAATTATCAATTGAACTTCTCCAAGGTCAGCATCGTCAATTCCCCTTGCCTCTTTCTTTACTACTTGGTCCCAATCAATATTTTTATCGGAAAGTATGATGATGCTTTTCACCTCAATGTTTCACAAACTCATTCTTTGTATCTTGTAATTTTGAGTAGAACATGAATTTCCAAGAAATCTTGGAACACCCTTTACAATTATATACATATGACGAAGTAAAACCAATGCTTCTCCAACCACACACTTGGATGTACGTTTAAGTTCAAGAGATAATCGTAATCGTTCAAGAGATAAGATAGGCAGTAGTTTGCTTTCTTCTAATTTCCTAGCCCACGTCGGAGAGATGGTATCTAACGTTAATAATATTTCTTGGTTTCGTATGTCATTATCATTTACATATGATTTTTTTATTTGCACGTGAGATGAGGACGGTACCAATATACAAAAACTGTATTTATCTAAGATACTAATAAATTTCGCCCAATAATGCCATATGCAGCATAATCAAGCAGCACATGCCACACTTGACTGATTCCAATTTCCTATTGGATATCTAAGAAATTCGATATATTTGTATATATTAATACATACATACTCCCTCCCACCATTGATATCCAATAGTTTTAACAACCTCATATTTTTTGTTCTTATGTTCCCCATTGGTTTGCAGAAATATATCAGATAAGCAGGTACTACGTTCTAGGCTGCCGCAAGATAAGTGTAATAAACATTGGCTATGATATCTGGCTGGCTTCTTGATGCATATCCATTAGATAATAAAATGGTTTTCTGGGTAAAGCAAGAAAATGGTAATAGCATTAGACTAGAAGATAATAGATGGGGTCATTCAATATATGTAGCTTCAGATAGCAATTCATACTTAAAGTCAATTGTGGATGCCATAATGGATGGCAGCAATGATGGTATTGCTCATTTAGTTAAAGACTACCAATTTACATCTAGATATGAAAAAATTACAGATATAATAAAGTCAGATGTTCTAAAGTTAACGTTAGCCGATTCTAGAAAAGCACTGACTTTAGCAAGAAAGATTGATGCAATTGATGGTAACCATGAGTTTGGAAAGTACAGAATATACGATGTTGATGTATTGCCATCACAATCATATTTTTATGAACATGATATTTTTCCTCTTGCTTTTTGTGAAGTTGTTGACAATAACAATCATTGTTCAAAGCTAAGGTGGCTCAACAAGGATAGCATTTGGTCGGCTGATTACAAAATACCTGATTTTAAGACTATTCGTTTGACTGTAAACCTAAGGAAAGAAGGAAAAATAGAAAGATACACCGATAAAATTGATTCAATTACAATTAAACCGCACCAACAAAAAAAAGGTAGTAGTAACAACAACGACAAAACCATTAGTATTGAGTGTAATGATTCCTCAGAATATGACATAATCAAACAACTTAAAGTTGAGGTATCAAATATTGACCCAGACTTTATATTTACTGAAGATGGCGATTCATTTACTTTTCCTTATCTAATTTATAGAGCTGAGCAAAATTGTGCGGAAGAAGAATTATGTCTAAGCAGGGAATCTGTACCACTAAGAAAGCCCACTAGAGAAGGCATGTCCTATTTTTCATATGGAAGAGTATACTTCAGGCCTACTGCTATCAAGCTATTTGGCAGAATACACATAGACAAATCCAACACATTTGTATATAATGAGTCAGGACTGCAAGGCTTGTATGAAATAGCTAGGCTTTGTAGAATGCCACTTCATACAGCAGCAAGAGCTTCGATAGGAAAGTGCTTGAGCAGTTTGCAGTTTTACTATGCTACCCAGAAAGGAATTCTTATACCTTGGAAACCTACTATCGCAGAACATTACAAGACATTAGGAGCTCTACTCATAGCAGATAGGGGCGGATTTATCTTTGAGCCACAAACAGGTGTACATCAACAAGTAGCAGAATTTGACTTTGTTTCTTTATATCCAAATATAATGCTAAAGAAGAACTTATCTGCAGAGACTATTCTCTGTAATTGCTGTCCGAATTCTAAACTAGAGGTTCCTGAATTAGGATACAATATTTGTGAAAAAAGAATAGGAGTAGTACCCATGTCATTGAAAATAGTATTGGATAAACGTAAAAAATACAAGGAGCTACTAAAGCGACCAACTAACAACGGTTTATCTTATGCGTTAAAGACAATTTATGATTCAAGACAGAACGCCTTAAAATGGATTTTAGTAACCTCATTTGGATATCTAGGATTTAATAATGCAAAATTTGGTAGAATTGATGCTCACATAGCAGTATGTGCTTTTGATAGACAAATACTATTGCACGCAGTAAAGATAGCTGAAAGAAATGGATATAGAGTATTACATGGTATTGTAGATTCCATATGGATACAAAGGGAGAAGAAAGGTGAAGATGTTCCTGACAAAACTGTGGATATACAGAACTATTTGAAATTAAAAGAATCGATAGAAAGAGAGACAGGTTTTAAACTAACATTTGAAGGCATATACAAGTGGATTGTTTTTGTTCATTCCAAAGCAAATGATATTCTACCTGTTCCTAACCGCTATTTTGGAGCATTTGAAGATGGCAATTTAAAAATAAGAGGAATAGAAGCAAGAAGACATGACACACCAGTACTTTTTAGTAGATGTCAAAATGAAATATTGAAAGTTATGGCTGCTAACGGAAATAACATACAGGAACTTAAGGCACTTCTACCAACGAAAGTAAACAATATTTTTCAAAGGTATGTTACACTTTTGAAGGAAAATATAGTACCTATCGAAGAACTAGTATTTACCAAGAGACTTTCAAAGAATTCAAATGAATACCAAAGTAATAGAGATACGATAGAGAATGATGCATTATGTCTTTTGGAAGGTGAAGGTAGATATTTGAAAGCCGGAGAGATTTTAAGATATATTATCACTGCTTATTACCACCGTAATAATAGAAAAACTGGCTCATCAAGAAATAAGAGGGCCATACCTATTGAGCTGTGTGATGATAACATTAGAACTTACGATGTAAGAAGATATACTGAATTGCTTGCAACGACATGTAATTCCGTTACTGAGCCATTAGGTTACACAATTACAACAAGGGTGGAACAAATACCTCTCTATTTACACCATCAATAATTGGTTTATGTAAGCCATAAGCCAAAGCAATATACAGGAGTTGAGAATTAAATCATTGTTGGCCAGATTATAAGTCAGAATATACAACAACAGTGCCAATATACTCCATATGCTCAGGGTGGTGGTATTCTATTTTTAATCATTGGTGCCATACTTATGATAGGCGGGTTCAGGTCAAAGGACGAAGAGGAGCCGTTAAGGTGAAGCAAAATATAACAAAGTATCGATGACTACACCTATAGAAATATTTCGGTTACTCCTATTCTTTACTTTACCTTCCTGGTTTTGATAGGTTTGTCAGGCATGTAACCGCTTTCCATGATAAACTTCAGCACTTCTACATGTTTTATTCCGTCGTTACCTTGTTGTTTGAATAGTCCAGGATTTTTTAATAAAAGCTGTATAACAAGCATTTTCTCTTCTGGCAAAGGTAAAAGAGGCATACCAAGCTCACGGTACAGCTTGTATAATATCCATGCATAATACTTCTTTCCTTGTGGATTATTTTCTTTGTATGAAAGATGGTAACCCATCTTAGCTTTCTTTAAAGCATAATATCCCTGCTGTCTTGTGAATCCAGAATCAACTACATCCTTGTTATTTTCTGCCATATATTATATTATATTACATTATAATACCTGATATAAAAAAGCTAGTTAATATAAATAAGTAACTCAATATCTATTATCACATCTCAGTAAGCATCATTACATTCGCTGACTAATGCTTATTAAAGTGGGATTAGATTTTTTCTTGAACTGAAAGCACGGAAGTACTTTCTAAATTCCTAATGTGCGTATCATCTGCCATTCTACTATTGCTGCAATAAATAATATAATTACCACTATTCCTATCTCAACAACAGTCGGAATAACATATTTTCGCCATGAATTTCTTTTGTTTGTATCTTTAATACTCTATTTGAGTCTATATCTGATGTCATATATTTTCTAAGACTGTTTATAAAAAATGAGTATAAAACAAAAATACGACATTTACGACATTATTACCATTCTGTATCTTATATTACCATCCAGTTATCATCTAGTTACCATATCCATTGCCTTGATACCCGTCCATAATCAGGCATTGTCTCATATGACCATCTATCACCGTCTATTATCATGCAATTTTAGCTGAACTCAAAATGGGGTTTATGATAAGGGAGGTTGTATTAAAAAATTTTTTGTATTAATCATATAATTATGAATAGGATATAGATTGGAAAACCATTGCTGATTGTAAACAAACACACAATATAGTCATTAGCCTGTGCTCTTCAAAATCTTACATCAGTATATGCGGTTAAAATGAGGATATCTCACTAATTGATAAATCCGATGAAAATCCACCATAACCAATGAAATATTTAAAATTGCCTATAAAACATGGATAATAATATACAATATATCCATAATTCTTGTAGCCTAACCTTATTTATTTAGCAACAGTTTAGGAAAAGATACTATTGTTGAAAACAGTACAAAAGAAGTATTTTCTATCCTCATATGGAAAAATGGTTCTAGCAGTCATGCAACTAATATCAAAGGCAATTGATAAAAGATTACTATTGAAGGTTATAGATCTAACAACATTTGAAAAAAGTGAATTACCAAATACAGAGAACAATAGCTTAGTCGATAATTTATTAACAAAAGATGATGAAACTACTATCAAACAGATACTAAAGGACGGGGGCCTATAACATAAGAAGAAAATGAATTTCATAACATACCAATCACACAAATATGGGTTGCAAATTCAATACCCGGATAATTGGAATAAAACTGAAAAAGACATAACAGAATCTGATCCTATAATTGTCTCTTTTTATTCTCCAAATGCAGCCGAAGCCATCGTAACAATTGCTGTAATGTTAGTGCCCAAAGATATGGTGCTGGACAGTTTTGTACAACAGCATATAAAGAATCTGAGAGATAATTATTCTGATTTTAAAATTTTAAAATCTAAAAAAACTTGGTTATCAAGTTCGGATGATAATGTTAACCATACCCAGGCACATCTATTGATATGTTCATTTGAAGGATCAACATTTCATTATTTCATTACTGCAGGGAAGTCCTTAGGACATGCCAACGTGTATTATACAATTACATATATGGCAGCGCCGGGAAAATATCGAAGGTATTTGCCTATTGCTGAACACATGACAGGTTCTCTTAGAATTTTATAGTAATCATCGGTTATATTTTCATTGTGAATGAGTATGATAATGAACAAGTCAATACTATTATTGGCTGTTCTGACTATGCCGTTGTTAGTTCAAATAGCTAACGCACAGCAGAGCAACCCAAAAGCAACAATACTAGATACAAAAACATTGACTATCAAAAACCCGAAATGGATAGATGAAGATATAAGTTAGACAGCAAAATTGAATTATTTACTAATGCTCTATAATCAAACTACCAATATGACAATACAATTAGCATATCCCTTTTCTTTAATGTTGCACATGCTAATACCATGTTCAAAGACCCAGTATGTAATATGATGGTTGACGAAAAAAAAGCTCAGCACATATCTGAAGTAAATGGACAAAAAGTCTATTTGTGTTCATCAAACTGCAAAAATGAGTTTGAGCAGAATCCAAGTAAATATGGATATTAGGTCGTGCTTAACCGCAGAGCAACAGAATGGTAATGAATAGTTTCCCCAGGTGGGAAAATTATACAAAAATCTTCTTGTTTTTACACTGGTTATAATAGGTTGACATTATCACCGTTGTTAACGATATTATAGGTTAGCTTCATCCACTTTTGGAGTGTTTGGAGAAACATCAGATTTTTGCTTGCTAATCTACCAGCATTATTCATAAACAGGAGAATGGTTTTGCTTAGATTGTGCCTTTGTTATCTTGCCTGATTTAAAACGCTTGTAATCTGCTGCTAGTCTATCTTTATGTCTTCTAAGAGAATACGACGACATATCATTTTTCTCTTCTCTCTTTTTTTGTTCTTCTGATAGATTACATCCATCACTATGATTTGGTTCTGAGTTAGATAAGCGGTAGTTAGTTAATCCATCATCAATAAAGGTGTACTCAAAGTTTTTTTGTTTATCTGTTATTATTCTTATTTCTCCATTTTTATTTTTCGATTTTACTTTGTTTCCCATTTATTTTATCTCACTTTTCTTTTTGGCATACTTTCGAAATTTGATACGGATATGCAACACATATTATTACGGCATGCCGACAGACCATCAAAGATAATCTGAAATAAAGGAATACTAAATAATAGTGCTACACAATATACTATAATTTTATGGCAAATATATGAAAGTAGACACTATCCCCGAATAGTTAGCGATACAGTTTAAACTTTTTGTGTGTAACGTGACAACATTCATGACTATGGATTTCAAATTGTTATAATCTATGTCATACAATAGCCATCAAATTCCTGAGTTCCAGATTTAGGTCCTGTCTCTTGATACGTTAATTTATAAGATTTCTTCAATATCCATATACGTGTTATATGCTTCATCCTCTGTTATTCTAAACCATAGAGCATGTCCATCAAATTTATCTGCAAGGCTTTTTGGCAGGTAAAATCTTTTTTTATCTGTGACACCTTTCTCAGTAAGAACTGTATCTCCAATTATCAATTGAACTTCCCCAAAGTCAGCATCGTTTGTTCCTCTTGCTTCTTTCTTTACTACTTCATTCCAGCCAATACTGCTGTCAGCAGCAGACATAATGATGCTTTTCACGCCAATGTTTCACAAATTCCTTCTTAGTACCTTCTAATTTTGAATATGAATGAATCATGAAGTAGAACATAAACTTCCAACCAATTCTGGAACAGCATTTACAGCTGGATTCATATGATGATGAAAAACCATATGCTTCTCCAACTACACATTTTGAACTGTCTTTAAGTTCAAGATATAATCTTAGCCGCCTAAGAGACAACGGAGGAAATAGCTTGCTTTCCTCTAATTTCCTAGCCCACGTCGGAGAGATAGTATCTAACGTTAATAATATTTCTTGGTTTCGTATGTCATTATCATTTACATATGATTTTTGTATTTGCATATGAGATGATACCGCTATATAGGCATTGTATTGCTATAAGATATTAATAAATTTGGCTGCAGAACTTGTAGTATGACTATACGGATTTAATGATGGGATTAATGAGACAAAAACCACCATTGGCGAGACGTACAGGAGCATTCTTCATTTCAGTTTCTAAATGTCTTGAAGATTTGGAAACTAAATTTGGAAATTTTAATTTCCAATTTACACTACCCTAAAAGAATATCATATCCATCATATTATGATATTTCCAATACATCACTATCCAATACATGCTTAGAAATCGTGATAAAATGAAAGATGACACTATAGCACAGCTGTCATACCAGTCATAGCTTAATAGCTAGCATGCAGGAGATTTGTAGGCAGAGGGGAAAATCTTCGACACACACTTCTACACTGCGTTTTTTGATCTGCATAAGATGGAATACCTGAAAATACAAGTTAATTCCCGGTAACAAGCGATAAATAAGATGCAGCAGAACACATTGAAGAAATAAAAAGTTGACTACAATCAAATGCAGCATTTGTAAACAAGAATATGAAATGAGTGATTTTAGAGAGAATCACTTGAGCGCTCAGCATGGCATAACAGGTCCCATCGCGGGATATCTAGCATTTGTAGAAGAAAGGATAAAAGCGTTAGAAAATAATATTGGTGATAATAAAGCCTAGTTCGGTCCAAAGTTATCTTTGCAAAATAAGATAAAGAAAGACTATGAAAGCTAAAATGAAAGAGCTAGTGCTATTCCACAACAACCAAATCATATCATAAGATATTGTACGGAATAGCACATAATAGAATTATAGGCCAAACATACTATGGAGGAGCAGATATAGGCGAATGTTTGTCAACTACCTATAGAGTAACAGAAGCAGTATAGAAAGCTGGTATAATGAATGGCTGAAAACAGCTAATAGAGTATACAAATATGCTGAGGATTGTATGTCAAAAGGACATAAGATTAGTTCACGGGAGGCACATCTTAGGGCCACAAACTACTATCAGAATGGTGCTGCATTTTATTTAAATACAAATCCATCAGATCCCAGGATAACACCTACGTGGGAAAAGGGTGTAGAGTCTTTCAGAAAAGCAATAGGATTATTTTCAGATAAAATTGAAACCATTGAAATACCATATGATGGAACAACTCTTCCTGGATACTTTTTTAATGTATCAGGGAAGGAATATGGTAATAGTAATAACGATAACAATAGTAATCAAAAGCAGGTAGAGAAAAGAAAACTACCAACTCTTATACTTAGCACAGGCTTAGATGGAGCTCAGGAAGAATTGTATTTCCTAGGAGTTGCAGCTGCACTAGAGAGAGGATATAATTGCTTGACATTTGAAGGGCCAGGCCAAGGTACTGTAGTGCGTAAACAGAAGCTGCATTTTAGACCTGATTGGGAAAAAGTAGTCTCTTCTGTTATTGATTTTGCCTTATCCAAAAGACAAAAAGAAGTGGATCCTCAAAGAATAGCTTTGATAGGTTATAGCATGGGAGGATATTTGGCACCTAGAGCTGCTGCATTTGAAGATAGAATTGCTGCATGAATAGCAGATGATGGCGTTATGAGTATTTACGACGCATGGATTGATCAACTACAAGCAATTCGTGAGGATATTGAGAATGGAAACAGAGCAGTTGTTAATGCTGTTTCAATACAATAATGAGTTTTGACATAGGAACAAAATGGTATGTCTGTATTTGGGGCTAATTCTCCTCTTGATCTAATTCAGAAGGTCAAAGAATATTCTATATTGAATGAAATGTATCATTCATACTATCAAGGCGAAAACAAGGAGAGAATACTAGATTAGTTCATGAAAATTAAAGATGATATGAAATTAGAAGAATTTCAAGCATATGCTTGTTGCGGATTGATCGATTAATTAATTAATTTGTTTTCTCTCAATTTCATGTAATCTAGCAGATATGGCCAAACGTTGGTTAACTGATCAGATTACACATTAAGAGAACGATCTTTTTTAATTGACCTAAGTAATTCTTCCATGGTCGATGGTTCTGAATGAGGATTACTGACATACAATGAAGCATACATGTTACAAAATGACAGCCTTTCTTTGGCCTTTAATCCAGCAAGGTATCCTACAATATCTGCAGATTCCCATGAATCTCCAGCTCCTGTCATAGTCTTTACCTCGCGTTTAAAAGAAGGACTGAATGCACTGTCATTCCCATCAGACCATGCTGGGCCAATCCTTGTATGCAAATCCACATTTCTGATTCCAGTTTTGCTTGCAATTATTTTGGCTGCAGACCTTACGTTATCCGCGTTATAACTTCCTTCGTGCAATAAAATCCCACAACCAATAGCTTTGGCAAGCCAGTTGCATTCATTTTCATTTATACTTAAAATATCAAGTATTCCAGCAATTTCTTTTAGATAATCTCCGAACTGTTTATTCCTTGTTTTGATATCTGCAGGAGCAAGAAAGTGGAGAGCCTTAGGCGACATTTTAAAAGCATATTCTGCTAATTGACTTCCCTTTAAGTTGGTTGCCCAATTAACTACAGCAACTGCATTAGCATTAGCTAGGATATCTAAATATTGTTCACAAGAGATTCTTTCAGGACCAAAATCTGAGTTATCACCTACATCAGATAATAATACATTTACCTTATGAGCTTCTTCGTCAGGAAACTCTATTGCAGTTGTGAGTCCATGCCTTCCATTAGCGATACATAATCTTACTTTATTTCCAAATTGTGAGAATATTCTTCTTAAGATAGCTGAACCCGTTTGATCCGCAATTGTAAATAAAGTAACATTTAGTCCGAGTTTTGCAAGGCAATATGCAATATTTATGGCGTTTCCACCTTTGATATCAATCATGGAAGCTATGCCTCTGACAATACTACTATCTTTAAAACTTATCTTCTCAAACAAAGGATTGAGCAATTCGTCTATTGATTTGAGTCTAATAATTCGATCTATGGAGAAATCATGCATTACAACAATAGAGGAATTGGAAGGAATCTGTATAGAATTTTCCAACATCTCAGGAACTAAAATTATAAAGTATAAAATAAATTAGTATAGTTTCGCTTTATTAAATGGAGACGTCATTGCTATCAAACCAATAGAGTTGAATGCATACAGCTGACCTTCATCTATACGTTAGGAATCAAAAGTTGAAAGGCTTAACATAAATAGTCCTCTCTCTAATAGCAAGCTTAATCTAGACCGGCAAATCCAGAGCGCATCTGCAACAATATTTTTTCTACTATGTCTTTATTTCTATCCGCATAAGTTGGCGACTCTACGTCTATCCATTCTATGTTCTCACCAATATCATATGAAAAAAGTTTCTCCATATTTGAGATCTGATTCAATACATCATAAGATAAATTAAAGTTAGCAAATCCTTCCGTTGATCTTTTGTGTAAATATTCAAAAATCCTCTTGCTAAATAGGTATATGCCAAGTGCCTCTGGTTGTTCGAGTTTTACTCTCTGCTTTTCCATAAACTCTTTTATATGGGAGTCATCTAAAATAACTCGAGCTGTTTCCTCGCGTCTTCGCTTTCGAACTACAACCATACCAATGCTTCCTGTTCTTCCACTTTTCATATTTACCTGATGATATTTTTGTATCATTTGTTCTATCTTTAGTGCGCAGAGGTTATCTGCAAACCATACCAAGAAGCATTCATCTTGTGTAACATATTTTTCAACCTTTAATAATGAGCCGCCAGTTCCGTTCTTTTTATCTTCAACAAATATTATAGGTTTACCCACGATAGACTGTTTTCCTTCAAAATAGTTAATTATCTGTTTGCCAAAACTATCGAAGTTACATACTATGATTATTTCATTAATTTTGGAAAATTGCGCTATATATTTCACGAGATAATCTATTATAGGCCTTCCATCCAATGGAAACATAGCCTTGGGAACATAGTCCGTAAAGGGTCTCGCTCTACTGCCACTCCCTCCTGCCAACAATATCGCTTTCAAGGTTATTTACCTTCTGTTTATCGTCATTTAAGCAGTACGGCTTCAAACACTCAAATACTCAGCTCAGGCTATTGACTGACTTTAAAGAAGCAACGGGTTTGCAATACTGGATATCTTTTCTTCAACCTTCTGGTCAGTAGCATCTGAATTGATGCGATGGGGTCCTTGCTAAAGCTTAGAATGCTACTGATTATAGCGTCATAATCTTCTTTACCATTAAGTTAGATAATGATGGATTTTTAAAAGATCGTCTTGAAATAACAAAACCTTCAATGCCTTATGCGGTATTTCATTAAGTAAACTTGGATCTTGAGTAGATTGATGATCATTTTAACATGGGTAATTTTTATGCTCCATATTTCTGTGGTCACTAGATAATATAATAGGTGTTAACTTCAATATGGTGTTATAGCAGTATAGACATTTGCTATTATTAGCAGCCATTTTTTCTATGTCAATGCAAGATGCACACCAAAAACATACATTGCATATGGAAAAATAAATCCTTTGGCGTGAATTCTCTTTGTTGTATTTATTAGTCATATAATTAGTACTAGTTCCATTAATATATAGCATATTTTTCCATCCTGTATGTATCACTATTGCTTGACATATAGTATACATTAATGTAAAATCTACTTAAGAAAGACGTTTAGCTTGTGTTGCAGAAATACATTTGTTAAACATTCTGAGAATATTCGATTACTCTTTTCTTTGTGACTTGTGTATTACTAATAATATTTTATATGTCTACAAGTTAATGTTATAGAAATCTGCCTTCAAGTAAATATGGCTACGAGTAGACAATGGCCATGGGTACTATTAGGGCACATATACGATAATACGCATAACATTAAAATCGATAACACTGGAGAAAATGTGAGTTGATAGTGATAGTAACAGCAGCACTGAGACTAACCATCGCAGTTTGTTAATAGTATGTGTTAAAACTAGTAGAACTTTCACCGGATGCGTATGGTCAATACTGCCGCCACCTTTCTGACTACCATTACCGTATTTCACTAATGAAAGCAGAAGTAAACACCTATCCTTGTCTATAATTCTACAATATGAATACCAAGATGGATAAAAAGAGCAGTCTGCCATGGATATAATTCTAAAGTCGATACTAAGACGCCAAATACCATTTCTGATAGGTGGTGCTATAACAGGTACAATTATGACATATTATTGTGGCCTTCCTTTCACGATAGTGGTAAATAGCGCCATTTGGTATGGCATATCGTACATTGTTAGCAAATACTATTGGAAAAACAAAGGAGTCGACGACCAAAAATATCTTATTCAATATGCATTGTCAAAAATTCATTCAAAGAAAAGGAAAACTGATTAGCATTTCGTAGACATAAAGATATGATAAAGATGTGAAATATGGGATTAGCTGTATTATGTGAACCAAGAACACGAATATGTATGTCCGATTGAGTAATACCGGCATATAGATGATTGAAAATTGTTATAACAAGACTACTTCAATGTATATAAGTTGTAATAAATAACCACTAGCAATGCGATGTAGTTTTATCCAGTATACAGTTCACTAAGATACTATTTTATGAGTTGCGGTACACAACACAAACAAGCAACTTGTCCTAAATGTGGTTCAAAGATGAAAAGAGTAGGGTTTTGACGTTACATTAGATCCTATGATCTTATTAGCAAATTCACTTACAATATTATTTTCCCAATAAACGTTATCAGGAATAAGAAGGTGCTATAGGACATGATAATGAAGAAATATGGTATCATTTACTATAACTAGTCTTACAGCAGAAAGATAGTACAAAATTTCGCTATGAAAGGTTTGAATTGTTTATGAATTACGAATTGCTATATAATGATGGATTACGAATTATAGTTATGCCAAAATGGAAGAAAGATTGTAATCCTGAAGAGATAAAATTTGTTTTTAAAGGTGAAAAGATAGAAGTAGTTAAAGCAAATCAAGATAAAAAGATGAGATGTATTCAATAATATGGCCACCCAACAACCACCATCTGCAGAAGAAATAGCAAGACGTGTGATACTAATGGAAAAACGATGCAATGAAATCATAGCGAGGATAGAGGAGCGTCATAAACAAGAGATTAAAAATATTCTAAAGCCTATTGATGAGCCAATATCGTAGTTGGTGAATCTACTCAACTTGGATGTAAAAACCTTATTTATATTAGTATATGCGACAAAAGTTAATACATCTCTAGCAGGCGATAAGTTAACAGAACAAAACTAATAATACTTTTATACTCCAACTCAACGGTCAGATATGCGAACAGGTATTAAAAAAGTATGCAAACAGATTACATACACAGTGGTATTATTACATAAAGTTATTTTCCAAATTATTATTCTCTCTCTTTTTTTATAAAAGCTTCAACATGTATAGAATAGATGCTAAATAATATCTTGTTCTATCAATGGACAGAGATATTTTTATAGTTAGGGTAAATAACCATCATCGGTAGTTGCAGGATAAAGACTCCTTATTGGCGCTATGGTGGCAACAAGAGTAATGAGTGATCGATAGAGTACTTGGCGAAAGGTTTCTAAATAATAATAATACATATTGTAACAAGTGAAGTTATATCAGAAATTAACATTAATTACTGCAATTCTTGGCCTTGTAGTTCCGTTATTAGCGGTTTTTGCTTATGTTTTTATAAATAGTCTGACTGGTATTCCAATTTTAGCTCTTTTCTTAGGTACTGCAGTTCTTATAGCGGTTGTAATAATTGCAACTAACATAGCAGCTATTCTTGTTGCATTTTATATAAAAAATATAAAACTCGTAGGAGCTATACTAATTTGTTGTGGAATCATTCTATTTCTAACAGTACAAATATGGGGTGTTCCGGGATTAGGATTGTATATAGTATCAGGCATAATCGCATTAAGAGAAAAGCCAACTCCTACCGCTAGAAAGTATACAATAAAATGTCTTACATGTGGTAAAGAACTAAAAGATATCAACAACTCTGACTTTGCTAAAGATCATTTAGCTGATAATCCTACTCATTTAGAATACAGGGTCTTTGTAGAAATACTTTTTACCACCTGACGCAAGTAGAAACTTCTACCACTTTTGTGATACTCTATTAGAGAAGATAGATACACACAATCTTGACAAGAGGATTGAAATTTTATATCGTATAAATTCAATATTTACGAAACAACATCAGCTGAAAATACCATCGCTGATTACAAATGCTTATATCAATACAGCACTATACAAAATAGAAGAAACATTCTGTCAACTATAAGTGAATGTTATTGTTTATTCAGAAATGAACTAGGTTAGCTATACCTATAAATCTAATAGAGTTATCTAATTGTAGTATTTTTTACATAGAACATTCAAGTCCTCTTCAGTTGAAGATGCCATGCCCTATATACGATTATAATTCTGTTTGCTCTTATAATCATAAACGACTTTTGTCAATTGCAATAATAATGATAGTCTTTAACTAATAATAATACAAATTACTAGCACAATGAATATTTACTTCTTTTCTTGTAGATTATTTTCTTTGTATGAAAGATAGTAACCCATCTTAGCTTTCTTTAAAGCATAATATCCCTGCTGTCTTGTGAATCCAGAATCAACTACATCCTTATTATCTTCTGTCATATATTATATTATATTACATTATAATATCTGATATAAAAAAGCTAGCTACATTGTTCTTCTATGGCACTTTTGAGTATATCTGAAAGTTTTACTTTCTGTTTCTGTTCTTGAATCTGAACCATCATCATTCCTATATTGTGTTAGTTATAAAGAGATTGATTCTGAGATTTCTGGTATCGCCATGATTATAGTCCCTTTTGCTCATTTACTTAATCTGGAATTTTTGTTTTGCAAAGAACTATTCTAATAAACACTATCTCTAAGGCTCTGCATATTTTAGAGATTCTGTGTTCGCTATCTCATATAGATTTGAGTAATTTTTAATGCTCAAGCACGTATACTATGGGTTTGCAGGTATATATAATAATGAATTACTGAAAAAGATGGGCTAGATTTATTAATTGTATCCTACAATGATCAGATTATGATTCCAAATACGTGGCTTTCACAGAAATCATCAGTTACAACCGTTTTGCTCATAATGATGATATCTGGAATAGTGTTATTCAGCGGAATCAGCAATACTTTGACTACCAACAATAACAATAATCAAGCGCAAGCGCAAGAGCAGCAACTACAACAGCAGCAACAAGCAGACCAGCCAAAGGTTGACAAATTGTGGGAAACACCTGCCAACTTGAAGAATCCAGAATCAGTAGCTTATGCAGCTAAACATAATGTCTTGTTCGTTTCAAATGTAAATGGAAAACCAGATCAAAAAGATCAGAATGGATTCATTTCTAAAGTTTCACCTTCTAATGGGAGCATAATTGAATTGAATTGGGTAACAGCACTGAATGCACCAAAGGGTATAGCAATTTCAAATGACGGTAGCAAATTATATGTTTCAGACATCACAGACCTAGTAGAGATAGATATTGCAAGTGGAAAAATAATCAAGCGCTTCAATGCGCCAGGAAGTGCTTTTCTTAATGATGTTGTAGCAGATAATCAAGGAAATATCTATGTTTCAGATACCGGTACGAATAATATCTACAAGCTAGATGGTAATATTGGAAATAGTACTTTACAAGTGTGGCTACAAAGCCCACAATTAAACGGTCCCAATGGTTTGCTTGTGGACAATAATAAAAATAAATTAATTGTTGTTTCTTTGGGGCCTTTAAGTAAACCTGGAGGAGGCATAGGGGTTATCGATCTACAAAACAAGACAATTAAGAGTTTAGGAAAAGCAGGAACTACATCTCCTTTTGGTGGTCTGGATGGAATAGTATCTGATACCACTGGAATGCATTACTATGTTACTGATAACCCTGCAGGAAAGGTATATGATGTTGATGCTGAGGGGGCAGGATATGTAACTTTGATAGACTTACACACAAAGGGTGCTGCTGACCTAGGATCTATACTAGGCCAAAGTACGATTATAATACCTCTTATGCAGGAGAACAAGCTTGTAGCTTACAAGCTAGTGCAGTAGAAGCTAGGAGTAATTGCGAATGATCAAATCTGTATGACCTCCTCTTTTTGCTGCTTTACAAATAATAGCTCTTTTTGAGCGAACTTCTACAGTATATTCGGCAAAAGGCGCATAAAGTTCTCTGACAAAAGGTGTTTTAGAATTGGTTAACATAACTTTACACTTCATTTCATCTAATTGTCTGTATACCACCGCAAGCTTTTCTTGGTCCTTATAGGAAAATCCATTATAAGTATAGCTTGTAAATATGCTGTTGAACTTACAGGGTTGTACAGTGGGTCTAAATATATGAAATCGCCTTCTTTTGCATTTTCAAGAAGAACTTGTTTGTAGTCACTCGCTTTTATCTCTACTTTGGAGTAACAAAGAACAACACTAACATTTCGTAAATTATTGCTATCACAAATAGTTGGATTTACGTATTTTCCCCATAGATTCTCTTCCCTTAATCTTTTCTTTGTCTTCATTTGAGATTGTATTATCCTCTAATAGCTTTGGAAAGAAGCTTTGTTTATAATCCTTATAAATCCCGTATAGACCAGTGGCGCCAAGTTGTTTTCCTAGGGAATTTCTGCCAAGACAGACAAACAGAGGAGAATTAGAATTGTTTCTGGCTGGGTGATTTGACAACCAATCTTTTACATATGGTATTGACTGTATTAATGGTATATGTCTTGAGCCTGTTTTACCGTTTACTAGTACTTCTGCATATTGTTTATTGCCAACAGCCTTGAACACAATATCTTTTATTTTCAAATTCAAAATTTCATGTGGACGTGCTGACAAGTCTCTGGTCATAGTATGATAACACCTATCCCGTTTATTTGTAACCCACTTCAAAAATAGTAAATCATCTTCCTGTGTCCATAAATCTGAAGGTTTGTAGCAGCTAAATCCTTTCTCTTTAGCTGTTTGATACCTATTATACAATCAGGCTTCTTCTCTAATGTTGATAACTCATTTCTTCTTTTCGGGTCTGATGCATCAGGATAATATAACCACTTAAAGAACCTACATAATGTCACAACTCCAGATTATAAGTGCCTATCCATTTATGTAATAGGTCATCGTTTTCTGACTTGCGATATTTATCCAAATACAGCAAAATATCATCTCTTGTCGTATCGATGAACTTCTTTTCTATTCCAACTGCTCTAGATAGCTCTGACAAAATCTGTATGTTGTTTTTTTATAACTGAGTCTTGGATTAATCTCTCTTTTCATTGCTATAACATAATCACATATTGTCAATGCATTTTTCTTTGATATCCTGCTTCTATCTTTTAACATTAGTTCACAAAATCTGTGCATAGTAAGGCCTTCAGTTGCAATAGATATTTTCCTCTCTAGTACTGCTAGAGGGTTATCCTTATCGTCATTTTCTTCTAGAAATGAATTATCTGTTAGTGATGGTGTTAATATATTAGCTATCGATTTGTTTGAATGTCTAGCTATATAAGTACGATATAGCTAGCTTAACGTACTAATAATACTTTGTATGGGATAATATTATCTGTTAATAGTCATTTCTTGCCTACTCTCTTGATAGAACTTTAATAGTATCTTAACATCATCATCATCATCATCGAATCTCTCCCTTAAGGTTCGAGGGGATATGGTATGTATGAACCAAGCTATCTATATGACCCTCTGCAATGACTACTACTTTCTGTCAGGCATTAAAGTACCATATAGAATCTAGGGCGGGTTCTACGATCTGAATGCACCAAAGAAAGACAGTTTCATAATAATCCCTTGATGCGAAAAGTGCAAGTGATCCAGGAGACTCTAATGCAGGGGCCAAGGATTCCTGTGGCATGTGCATAATGTATTATACAAATATATCGATATTAGTTTTAAAAGTGCATATAGTCTCAAAACCATGGAAGAAAATAGTGAATTGGTGCACAATGCAAAGTTGATGTTAGAGAAATCATATAGTCCTTATTCTCATTTTCGTGTCGGAGCAGCCATACGTACTAAAGAAGGTGAGATTTTTACTGGTACAAATATCGAAAATGCCTCATCTGGTCTTAGTATGTGTGCAGAAAGAGTAGCCTTATTTAAAGCAGTTAGCGAAGGTCATAAATCATTTACTGACTTGGCTACTGTCTCTTCGTCACAGATGCCTACATTTCCTTGTGGGGCCTGTAGACAGGTGTTATATGAGTTTAGTCCTGAAATAAAGATTCATCTAAAAGGTAAAGAAAACGAAATATTTCAGTTAACAGATTTATTTCCACATCCATTTAAAAAAGACTCAATAGAGGTTTGAATTTACATAACTCCTTTCTTTTATTGACCGCTACTAGTACTATCCTCATAACGATAAAACTTTGCTAATCTAAATGCATCAAATATATCATAATAAGATGTTGACTCTGAAATATGCAGTCGTTATATACTGCTGTAACCTTAGGACCTTGAATGATGGTTTACTGAGATCATGGCTTGTGATGTAGATAAATAATGACAAAAGAAAATAATAATGCCAATAAAAATGATAATAAATATGAAAATAGTGGACCTTACACTTGAAATTACTTCAGATATGATAACTTTCCCTGGATATCCGTTGCCTACTTTTATAAAATGGTCAAATTTTGACACTCAAGGTTATATTTCAGAAGTTATGTTTTTGAGTACTCATACAGGAACGCATATGGATGCTCCATTTCATTTCAATCCAAATGGGCAAACCATAGATCAAGTTGAAGTCAATAGATATATTTGCAATAATGCCATACTCATGAAAATACAGAAGAATTCCAATGAAACTATCA
>JBKOWU010000334.1:0-6298 GCA_046724555.1 Thermoproteota archaeon
ACTGTGTACGACAGTGAATTTGACGATGAATATCACATTGCTATTGGTGAGAAATCTATAGAAAATGATCCATCTCTAATCTATATTGCTTTGATCTCAAAACCTCATGGAATGCGAATGATAGTGTTTGTTGGTGAAAAAGCAAGGAGGAGAATCAAGGCAGGAATAATAGCAAAGATGGTGTGTAGCCAACTAGGAGGTTCAGGAGGAGGAGATGAAAAGTTTGGTCAAGGCGGCGGTAGATTAGAAAACGATGATAACAATAATGTGATTAAGGAAAAAATAAGAGAAGCCTTACTTTCGGCAGAAGAATTAATTATTAAAACTATAAGGGGATGACAAAGAGTATGAAAAGTACAACCATTCCAGCAAGTAACAATGAAAAAGGAAAGATATTAACAAACTGGGGTTTGATTGAAGAAAAATGGAGACAAATATGGGATCAGGAAAAAATCTTTCAGTCCGATGCAGATTTTGCCAGGCAAAAATATTTTATAACTGTAGCTTATCCTTATCCAAACTCTCCACAACATATTGGACATGGCAGAACATATACTCTTGCTGACACTCACGCACGTTATATGAGAATGAAAGGGTACAACGTATTGTTTCCAATGGGCTTTCACTATACAGGAACCCCTATCCTAGGAATGTCCAGGAGAGTTGCATCAGGGGATAAAGAGCTTTTAGAAACATTTCGTGAAATATATCATATTTCGGATCAAGCAATAGAAAGCTTTACTGAACCTATAAGGATTGCCGACTACTTCCATAATGAGATCAAGCTTGGAATGAAGGAAATGGGTTATTCTATAGATTGGAGACGTGAATTCACTACTATAGATAAGGCATACTCAAAGTTCGTTTCCTGGCAATTTAGAACCCTGTTGAAAAAGGGATTGATAATCCAAGGCTCGCATCCAGTTGGATGGTGTCCAAAAGATGGAAACCCCGTTAGCCAGCATGATACAATTGGAGATGTCGAACCGGACTTTAATGAATACACAATAATCAAATTTAGATTGGAAGAAGATGCTGATAACAGCGGCCTACATCGCGTAATAATTCCTATAGCAACGTTGAGGCCAGAAACGATTTATGGTGTTACTAATTTGTGGATCAATCCGAAAATTGAATATGTTAAAGCACGAGTTGATGATGAATTATGGATTATTAGCAAAGATGCAGCCAAAAAATTAGAGCTTTTGAATCACAAAATTGTAATAGAATCTACTATAAATGGAGAAGAAATAGTTGGCAAATGCGTTAATGACCCAATCAAACAGAATTCTATTCCTTTATGTCCAGCATCCTTCGTAGAAGCTCAAAGTGGAACTGGAATTGTGATGTCAGTACCAGCACATGCACCGTATGATTACTACGCTCTCGAAGATCTAAAACGCAAACTTTCTGTTACCAACAGCAATTACAAATTCAAAGTGAATATCGAAAAAACGATAGTACCTATAATCATAATCGAATCAGAAGGCTATTCCAGCGATGATAATGGTACTAGTATAATACCTGCGGCACAAATTTTAAAGAAATTCAATACAAAGGATCAGGAGGATCCAAATCTGGAAGAGGCTACTAACGAGCTGTACTCGCATGAATTTTACAAGGGTAAAATGTCTTCAAATACTGGTAAGTATGCTGGTTTATCGGTACCAGAGGCAAAAGAGAAAATAAAGAAGGAAATTATTGCAGCCGGTTATGGGGATATAATGTTTGAATTGATAAACAAGCCTGTTAAATGTAGATGTGGTACTGAGTGTATGGTTAAACTATTAGATGATCAGTGGTTTATAAATTACGGTAATAAAGAATGGAAAGGTTTAGCACATCAATGTCTTAACCAAATGGATATTGTGCCTGAAGAACTTAGGCAGGAGTTTGAATATGTAATTGATTGGCTAAAAGCAAGAGCATGTGCAAGAAAAACAGGACTTGGTACTAAACTGCCATGGGATCAAGATTGGATTATTGAAAGTCTATCTGATTCTGTTATATATATGGCATATTATATTATTGCTAAATACGTTAACGATGTGAGTAATCACAAGAATAATCCTGTAATTAATGCTGACCATTTGAAAGACTCATTCTTTGATTATGTCCTGCTACGAAAAGGTGATGCTACGCAAGTTGCTGCAGAATGCAAAATCTCTAAAGCTTTAATAGATGATATAAGTAATGAACTTTCTTATTTTTATCCTTTGGATGTACGACATTCTGGAAGAGATCTTATTCCAAATCATCTATCATTTTTTATTTTTAACCATGTAGCAATTTTTGAGAAGGCTAACTGGCCTAAGAAAATTGCGGTCAATGGATCTGTATTAATGGAAGGTAAGAAAATGTCAAAATCACTCGGAAATATTATTCCACTACGATCTGCTATTAAAGAGTACGGGGTTGACGCAATTCGTTTGGCCATATTAATCTCTGCAGAACTCTTGCAGGATGCTGACTTTTCTTTTGATATAGTGAAGGGAATACAGTCTAAGCTATATGATATTTATAATATGGCTCTTGAGCATTCACAAGAGAAGATAAATACGAACATGAAACTCAAAGAAAAGACAAATGAAGAACTTACAATAACAGAACCTGAAGACCGGTGGCTTATTAGTAGATTGCAGTACGCCGTTGAGTATGTTACAATATCTATGGATAAATTGAGAGTTAGAGAAGCGTTACACATTATATTGTATTCACTTGATCGCGACTTACAATGGTATCAAAAGAGAGTCAGAACTAAAGGTAGAGAAAATTCTATTTTTACTATTTTATCTATATTTCTCAAGACTCGTATAATGATGCTTGCTCCATTTGCTCCATTCATAAGTGAGGAAATTTGGGAAAAAATTGGCTGGGACAGTAATAACACCACTAAAAATAGTATTTTGCCAACATCCGCATCAAAATCAATCATTTTTGCAGGCTGGCCACGAGTAGATTATAATAAAAAAGATGCAGTAGCAGAAGAATCAGAACAGATAATTATGAACTTGGCGTTTGATATTCAAAAAATAGTCAAAGTTACGAAGCTGACTCCTAAAAATATTGTTATTTATACTTCGTCGCAATGGAAACGACACATCTATCGAAAGATACTTGCAAGTATATCGTTAGAAAATAAAACCAATTTTTCGGATCTTATGAAAGAACTTGTAAATAATCCAGAAACAGCAGCAAAATCAAAGAGTAATCCAAACTTGATAAGAAAAATGGTAGAAGATATATTATCAGATTCGGTTGAAACAAGAAATAGAAGATTGAAATTAAAAGATGACTTTGATGAAAAATTTCCTCTGTCTGATGCTAATAGATTATTATCTTTGGAGAGTGGAAATCCGGAGGCTAACGTGATTGTCTATGATGAAGAGGTAACAGAAGGTGATGATAATCATAATTTATCAAAAAAACATGATCCTAAATCAAAAGCAAAACTTGCTAGACCCTTTAAACCTGCAATTTACTTAGAATGATATATTGTGATTTAATATCTACTTTCGTCAGGTTTCTCTTTTCTTTCTCCGATTCCTAACAATAACAACTGAAGAAATTAGATATACTGAAAATCCTGCAATAGCCATTATTAGCCCATAAAGTTCAAAGGATCCCCTTCTCATATAGGTTCCAATACCCACAAATATAGCTCCTACAAACAGTAATGCCAGGCCGGCTCGAGCAGAACCTGGCATATGAATTTCCTTTGGCAACTCTACTGCCTTCTATTATATCAGACAGATGTGTTATGGATAATATCAACATTGTCAATCCTTTTATTCAAGAAAGAAATAACCCTCTTTGCATCAAATGAAAATTGCAGTAGTAGGCATAGGAGTTGCAGGAGCCTATCTTATGAACAAATTGAGCGACGACCATGATAATCGGGTAGTAGGCTTTGAAAGAATGCCAGAAGCCCAACATGATGCCGTTTGTGCATGGGCGACATGCGAAAATGTGATGTCATCTTTAGTAAAGAATTGTGGTATACATTTTGATGATTATGTCTTGCATAAAGGAAACCATATGAGGGTAGATGTTAATAGCAAAGGTGGCAATAATCGTGGCAGTGATGACAATGCTATAGATATTTCTCTAAAAGGGATGGTTGCCTATGATAAATTAAAACTAATTCGGGATATGATAAAAGGCACAGAAATTGAATTTGGAAAAGTACCAAAAAAGGAGAACCTTGAATCGGATTTTGATGTTATAATTGATTCAACCGGTTTTCATAGAAACTACCTTCCAAAGATAAAAAATGAAATGTGGATACCGTGTGTACAATACAAGGTAAAGTATGATTTAGACAAGACTCCGTTTGATGACTTTTATTTGAAAGCGTTTCCTTCAATGAATGGTTATTTCTGGTATTTTCCACTTGGCAATGGTTATGCACATATAGGAGCAGGAGACTTTGAAAGAAAAAGCAGTAATAAATTCGTTGATGAATTCCTAAAAAAATACGAATGCAAAATTATAAAGAAAGTCGGAAGACCTGTTCGAATTAGTCCACCGGTACAATGTGAACCATTCATAGATAATAGAAAGTCAGTTGGTGTAGGTGAATCTATAGGGACCGTATATCCATTGCTCGGTGAAGGTATTATTCCTGCAACATGGTGTGCAGAACTTTTTGTACAACACTTGTATGACACAAAATCTTATAGACAGGCAGTGCTGAACAAGTTCAAAATTTATGCTTTAGTATTTAAATTTATCAAGATGAAGATAGCAAGGAAGTTCAATATGGTAAGACATGTTTATGATTTATTATTGATATATAACCACATGAAAAGAGAAGAAGACCGTTACGGGATGCAAGTCAAGCTAACAGATATGATGAAGATAGCAAAAATTTGAGATAATATAAAGAGAAGAAATGAAAGTAAATGAAATTTAAAAGCACAAGTATTATACATCTCATACGTAGATTCTAAAATAGAAAGATTTTGTCAAAATCGATGTTGAAATAAAGCAATCAGTAACTCTAGTATAGATAGATATTGAAAATTACAACTTTAATTATATAGCCAGATAACTTGAAAATAGCGAAGGAATATCGCTGAACATCTTCTAATAGTGATAATGACACCAACTTAGGTTCATGAATGATGATTAAATGAAGAGAAATGTAGATATTTTGCTCAAACTAATTATGATTATATGGTTATTGAAGCTAAGTGCCCACAGTGCGGAAAAAGAGCAGAAATTAAAGAAGATATGTCTGAAGTGGAGTGCAAACAATGTGGTTTTCATGTTTTATACGATGAGTATATTGAGATAATGAAAGGAAGAGCAGTAAATATGGCTGATGATTTCCAAATGAACTGGTAAGAAAGGCTTATACTGACAAGCATCATTAGCGTCTTTTTAATTGAAATATTTTGTGGAATTAAAAAATTTATAAGTACAGAAAGGCAGTTTGCTATCGAATTGATAATTCTTTTAAAGAATAAAGAAATTTTTTCGGATTCTTCGGCAGTATGTGAATAATTACCAAAAGCTACCTTTATCTGAGCATGTTAGCTCAGCACCACAATTATCGCAGCGAACATGACATGTTTGAATGTAAGTCATTATAAAGCCGCAGCGAAGACATTCTATGTTCTTTTCCTTGGATACTATTTTCGAACGCATTTCACAGTATTAGAAGATGTTGAATCAAAATACGCTATAAACTTTATTCTTATATCTTCCTGCTGATCTAATAAATGTGCTAGAAGGTGTGGAATGTAGAACAACTCGACAACTTCTAGAATTTTCAACCGTCAGAGTAACTGAAATGAAGCATGAAAACATAGAATAAATATAAAGTAATGTCCATCAAACCATATATCAAGCTGGATGAAGATTGTTTGCCTAAAATAGCACAAACAACCTAGGGTGAAATTAGACGTGCCATCTACTTATTGATATAGTGTCAGGAAGGTCGTATCAATACTCCTACACAAAGATTAATTAAAGACATACACTGCTTGACTTCTACTTGGCTCAATTTAAACTTGTAATCTCTGATCCCAAGGGAAAAAGTATTACACAGGAGTTAAAGGACAGATCAGCCCAGCCATTACTTGGGTCAAAGATTGGGGATATCATTGACTCCTCAGTTGTAGGTATTACAGGAGGCAAAATGAAGGTTACTGGAGGTAGCGACAAATCAGGTACCCCTATGCGTCCTGACGTCCATGGCGGAGTAAAAAAATATGTCCTACTTGCTAATGGAATAGGCATTAGGAATATTGGAGGAGGGTATAGGATAAGAAAGCTGGTCAGAGGAAACATG
>JBKOWU010000182.1:0-15779 GCA_046724555.1 Thermoproteota archaeon
CGAGTTGCAGCAGTAACACATGGTTTTGTAGGTGCAGATCTTGAATATTTATGCAAAGAAGCGGCTATGAAATGTTTGAGAAGATTGTTACCTGAACTTAATTTAGAGGATGAGAAACTTGCACCTGAGGTGTTAAATAAACTTATTGTAACCATGAGCGATTTTGAAAATGCTGTAAAAGAAGTGATGCCCTCTGCAATGAGAGAAGTGTATCTTGAATCTCCAGATATCCCATGGACAGCAATAGGCGGACTAGAAGAAGTCAAGCGTGAATTGCAGGAAGCGGTAGAATGGCCGCTGAGGTATCCAGAATTGTATACTAAGTTAGGACATTCAATGCCAAAAGGTTTGTTAATGCATGGCCCATCGGGTACCGGAAAGACTTTGTTGGCAAAGGCAGTAGCGACCGAGTCTGAAGCTAATTTTATTAGCGTAAGAGGGCCAGAACTATTAAGCAAATGGGTTGGTGAATCCGAGAGAGGCATTAGAGAAATATTTAGAAGAGCAAGACAAGCCGCACCTTGTGTAGTATTTTTTGATGAGATAGATTCAATAGCTCCGACAAGAGGTATGGGTGGAGACAGCATGGTTACAGAACGTGTAGTATCACAGCTGCTGACAGAATTGGATGGAATTCAGGCCCTATCTGGCGTAGTAGTGTTAGCGGCAACGAACAGGGCTGATATGATTGATCCCGCATTACTAAGACCAGGAAGATTTGACAAGATTGTGTTTGTTCCTATGCCTGACAAAGCAGCTAGGCAAAAAATCTTAGAAATTCATTCAAAGGATAAACCAATTAGTCCTGACGTAGATTTTGCTAGGGTTGCAGAGCTTACTGAGGGGTTTAGTGGAGCAGATACAAGTTCTGTGGCAAACACCGCAGTTTCGCTTGTATTACACGAATACTTAGCAAAATATCCTACGCCGGAGGAAGCAGCAAAACATGCTTCTGAGGCTCACGTAATAGTGCGACACTTCGAGGAAGCGGTAAAGAAAATCAAGACGCAAAGAGAAGGCAAGCCAGGCGAAAAGGTCACAGTCCCATACTATAGATAGAAATAGCATAGGCAGTCCCTAACATTAATTTTTTACGTCTAAATCTTTTTCTATATTTTTATTGATAATGTAATTTGTTTTAGGTGTTGTGATCACACGGTAGAAGATAATGACTACATTCCTTTAGGAATTAAATCCTTAATGCTCACTACATCATATGAGATTGTAACATCATGTTGAAAACACTATTTTGACTGGATGTATACGAATGAGTTTATTATTATTATAGCATTCTATAACAATCTTTTTAAGTCATATGTTTTACACATAAAATAACAAAAAGAAATTGGTGGAAAACTCACAGATTCAACTGGTGGAGAATCTAAATCCAGCACCAGAATTAAATCGCTTTGCAAAACCTGCTGATATAAGCAAATTGGTTGCCCAGTATGGTACACCGCTTTATTTGATTGATGAATATACGCTGCACTCAAAAGTCAAGGAACTGCACTCTGCTTATATAAGATTCAATGGACCTGTAAAGATTGCTTATTCTATAAAGGCTAACTTTAGTCCAGCAGTTTTGCGCGCTTTCGTGAAGGATGGAATTTCCTTTGATCTAACATCCATTGGAGAACTTAATTTTGTAAAACAATGTAAAGGAGATGCTGCAAACATAATTTACACGAGCGTGACAGAAGAAACAGATGAATACATTCAAGTTCTGACGAGTGGTGTAAGAAGAGTAGTTATTAGCTCGTTCAATGGAATGACAAACTTGGCGAAGGCAGCTAGCAAAGTAGGTGTTAAACCTCTGGCTATGATTCGAGTGAATCCGGAAGTAGGGGTTAAAGCGGAAATTCGTGCTTCTTATAGGAATGGTAAATTTGGGGTTCCTTTCAACGGGGGAACAATTGATAGTGCAACTAAAATTGTCAAACATTTGATGGATAATGACTTGCTCAAATTCGAAGGCTTCCACTTCCATCTAGGCTCACAGATTACAGATTTCTCGTGTTATACGCATGCTCTGGACAAATTGGATTCATTTTTGACAAAGGTGAAAAAGGATTATCCCAACCTTAGAGTTAATACGATTGATATTGGAGGCGGAACCCCTGTATTTTATAACGATCTCGTGCCTGACCCTTCACAGATGGCCGAAAACCATATTGATAGGTTGAACCGACTTGCAGAGACACACGGTAAATTCGAATTGATAGTTGAGAGCGGACGATTTCTTGTAGCCGAATCATCGATGTTAGTTTCTAAGATCGTAAATACAAAGGAATATAATGACCATAAAATTGTAATTGTGGACGCTGGTTACCACTTGTTGCTGGATGCAGCATTATTAAAACAAGAATATCCACAGGAGATAATTCCAGCACCTCGCAACAAAGGAAGCATTGGGGCGATACCTCAAAAAAACATCCATCTTGCTGGTAGGTTATGCGATACATATGATTTATTTCCGCTGTCCAAGGTATCGAATCTCAATGATGCGGCAGTAGGAAGATATGTATCGTTCTACAATGTGGGAGCTTATTCTATTGTATTCAACATGCCTTTCCACTGTCAAACAAAACCACCCATAGTCATGAAGACCACAGACGGGGATTTTAAATTGGTCAGAAAAGGAACCTCATACGAGGATCTCTTTATAGAGGAAGGAGGAGACATACTATAGCAAAATCTTTTTTATAATTCGAAATGTGAATAACGGTGGCTTGATTGCATTTCGTCATCTTACTCCTTTCCTACAAAAAGGAACATGAATCATGACAAGAAAATCAGGATGCACTTGATTATCAGTGGCAAAGTACAGGGGGTATACTTTAGATACAATACTCAAATAATTGCTTCTCAACATAACGTAACAGGATGGGTTCGTAACTTGGAGGGCGGACAGGTCGAGGTAGTTTTAGAAGGAGATGAGATAAACGTTGGACATGTAATTAAATGGTGCAAAGTGGGCCCCCCAGGAGCCAAAGTTGAATATGTCGACATACATTCTGAAAACTATACAGGGGAATTTAAGGGATTTAACGTTAATTATTGAATCGAAGTTTTTATATTACAAAGAGTCTCATCATTGCAATGGCTAGCTCTTATGGATAAATACAAGATGTGGATGCTCATAGGTTACAGCCAGAAGAAAACATTTGTTTGCATGATAAAGCGTACATGGCATACTGATTCTTAATTTGCAACGTTTTGGGTTATGCTCTGTTCCCTTGTATTGCATTACTTAATTTACAAAGCCAGTATCTAGAGAATAATACTAGTTGATCGTATGATTCAACACAACATTGTAATGTGAAGTTCCGTATAACGGTTAGATTTGCAGTATCTGCGGTTGTCATTATGCATAACTATATCTGAACACAGGTAAAAGAAACCCTGACTCTTCAAAATAAACTTACTAGTGAAAACAATTACATGAGACTAGTAATTCCTTACATTTTTATTTATGTAAGCACTAAATGTTGTAGGTTTTTAATTTAGGCAAAAGAAAAGTACTAAGCGAATCAGCATTAAAAGAATTGGTAATGCCCCAGAAGGGCGAGCTACTGGGCCGTGTAGTTAAACTGGTAGGAGGGGATAATATAATTGTAAAATGTACAGATGGAAAGGTACGAACTTGTCGTATCCGTGGAAAGATTAAGCGAAAAATGTGGATAAGAGATCATGATTTAGTATTGGTTGCTCCATGGGACTTTCAATCCGATAAGGCTGATATTATATGGAGATATATTGCAGCTCATGCTGAAAGGTTAGATCAAGATGGATACTTAAATGGAATTTAAATAATTGTATTAATAAAAATTCGGGCTAGGTTAACACACCTTTATCGGCTTTTTCATTCTGTAAACTATGTATTTTTGCATTAAATAACCCGCAAAATGATAACCTTGCAATTGTTGTATTATTGACTAATATATTTACAAAAGCTAAATTGACATCTGACCTCATAATCTCATGCACCAAAAGTTAGTGTAATTGTCTAGCCCATATATTTGCTAAATATATTCCTGACTCACTCATGAGTTTTTTGTTGATCTACATGTGATATTTCTAACTGTAAAAGTTGATATATCTGTCTTCTGTCGTGTGGTTGTTATTCATTTTAAAGTTATCACATAACTGCTTGTACAGCAGTTCTGCTGCAGCTATTTCTATTAGTTCTCCCATTGAAACCTGATAAGCTAACTCATGGACATCTACGTCAAGCTGGCAGGTTGCAAATGTTGATTCTGTCATTCCATGCTTCTTTGCCCAATCCAGAAGGAGTGACAGTATTCTATTTGAATGGTAATTGCTGTGAATTTCCTTAGCTTCCTCCAGGTCTACTTTATATGTATTACTTATTTTGAAATTGATCCGCTTTTCATCATCCCTTGAGATACTTCTGTGCCATATGTCCAAGGCCACTCTGCCTTTTGGCCTCGAGCGGTCTGAGTTGGTATGGTTACTATTATTAGGCTCCTGCATTTGTTTTTAGAATCAATATATGTATTATGTTTTTTCTTATTAAGTTATGCTTTATGCTTTGTGACTTCGGTATCAAAAATCATTTGATACCAAAAAAGAGATTTGAATTCGATTTTACAAAAAAACGAATAAAAAGCTCATCATCCAAAATCTAATGTGCGGTCACCAAATAACATAAAAGCAAATAAACCAAAATTCATTTTTATCACTGGAGGGGTTATGTCAGGACTAGGTAAAGGAGTAGTAACCTCCTCCACTGCTAAATTATTGCAATTACTGAATTTGAAAGTTTCTTGTATTAAGATTGATCCTTATGTAAACTATGACGCTGGAACTATGAATCCTATTGCACATGGTGAGGTATTTGTCACTGAGGATGGAGGCGAATGCGATATGGATATTGGTAATTATGAGCGCTTTCTGGATAACGCCATGACAAAAGATCATAACATTACTACTGGTAGAATATATTTAGATGTTATTCAATCAGAGAGAGAGGGAAAGTACCTTGGGCAGTGTGTTCAAATCATTCCACATATTACAGATGCTATCAAAAAACGATTGAGGAAGATAGCCAATGACGAGTCATTAGATGTCATGGTTGTAGAATGCGGTGGGACTGTAGGTGATATTGAAAGTTTGCCATTTTTGGAGGCACTAAGGCAAATGGAACTCGAGGATGGTCATTTCAATACGCTATTTATTCATGTTACACTTGCTCCTATTGTGGATGTAGTGGGTGAGCAAAAAACAAAACCAACGCAACATAGTGTCCAAGAGCTTAGAAGAATTGGAATTCAACCTGATATTCTAGCTGTAAGATGTAAAACACCTCTCACTTCTGACGCCAGGCATAAAATCTCTCTATTTGCAAGTGTGGAAGAAAAATGTGTCATATCTTGCCATGATGCGCCATCGATTTACAAAGTTCCAGAAGTTTTAGAAAGTCAGGGAATGCTCAAAGCTATTTCTGAAAATCTGTCATTATCGAACTGCCCTTTAAAATGGGGAAATTGGAAGTCGATTACAAAATCATTTTATAACTACAATGGCACGGTAAGAATTGCAGTAGTAGGAAAATATGTGACACTTCCAGATAGTTATGTGAGCGTATATCACGCTCTTTTGCACGCGAGCGCTCAAATTGGAAAAAGATTAGACATTAAATGGATTGATTCAGAGGAATTCGAGGATAATGGAAAAGGCAAAATAAAAACAGCAGATAATAATCTTGTATACCTTAGAAAATTTGATGGTATATTAGTGCCTGGCGGATTTGGAAAAAGGGGAAGCGCAGGAATAATAAATGTAGTCAATTTTGCTAGAGAAGAAAATATCCCATACTTGGGAATCTGTTTTGGATTCCAGTTAGCAATTAGTGAATTTGCCCGAAACGTGTGTAGCCTCAAAGAGGCCAGTTCTACTGAAATAGACCCACATACAAAAAATCCAGTAGTTATTTTCATGCCTGAACAGAGGTCTGTGCAGAATATGGGCGGAACCATGCGTCTTGGTAAACACGGAATCACAATTGTCCAAAATACTGGCGCCTCTAAAATTTACGGCAAGCCCTATTTGATATATAGGAGACATAGACATAGATATGAATTTAATCAGAAGTACCGCAATATTATAGAAAAACATGGTGTGGTATTATCTGGTTATTCTGATAATGGCAAGCGAATTGAAATGATGGAGATTCCAAATCACAGATTCTACTTTGCTGTGCAGTACCATCCTGAGTTTAATAGCAGACCTGGCAAACCGGAGCAGGTATTCAAGGCGTTTATGAACGCAGCATCACATTATTCATCTTCAGGTTTCAAATCCTAAGCTCATAAATCTTCTGTCGCGCATCACGCATAGATGTCTTCTTCTTCACATATCCCAGATCCAGCAAATGACTAACGGAGAGTCTTATAGTTCTTTCAGGAAGCATCGTTCTAGCAGAGAGGTCTTTTTGACTCAACGCACCCTCATACTCGAGTGTTTTCAAAATTAATTTTGCACTTGGTGGTACACTCAATAGATCTTTTGCTAATTTTACCTTCTTTGCTATAAGTGATATAGGAGAAGAATCACCTATTAATCTGACTAGTCTAGCAGGAAATTCGTGTCTGTAGCAATCAAGTACTTCTTTTATTCTCCATCTGCATCCGCCATCTAGTACTACATCGCAGTGATATCTACTCATAATATTTGCAACTTCCAAATTGATATCATTAGGAACTACTAATGGCCTACGTGTATTGTCAACTGAGTTTACAGATACCACAACGAATACTGGAGATTTCTGTAACACCATTGGGCCTCCTGCAGACATTGAATAAGCTGTAGATCCTGTTGGAGTAGAAATTATAACGCCATCACTATTATCATGCCATACATCCTTATCATTTATCCTAAGTACATGTTCCATTAATGTTGCGCTCTTGCTTGGGAATACTGCAACATCGTTTAGAACTGGCTCAACCTCCTTTCCATCTACTCTAACCGCTAACCGAAATACTTCATCCACTTCGTAGTCATTTCTCTTCATTCTCAAAACTGCTGATTCTAGATCCTTGACATCTAACTGCGCCAGAAACCCAGTAGCATCAGATTCATAAACGCCGAGAACAGGTGCGGAGTCTGTTACAACCCTGTGAAAATAGTCGAGAATGCCTCTATCTCCGCCAGCTACTAGAACTAAATCGACTTCCTTTGCCAATTTGTAGCCCGCTTCCTTCATAAATTGTGCATTAATATTTAATAAATCCAGTGTCTTTTTCATTTGCATTAGTAACGCTCCGTTTCTAGAGTCTGATCCTGATAGGGCTATTTTCATCATTATCTACTGCAAAGATTAATTATTTTAATTTAAGTATACGAAAATAACCATTCAGCTCTAAGCATCGTGATTTCTCGTAGGAATCTTGTTCAAATCTGTTGAGCCTGTTTTAAGGGCTGCGCGCAGTGCACCGGTCGCAAAACAAATAGCCCATAACGGATCTCTCTCCTTTTTATACGAACAGCAAAACGCTGCTGACAAGATATCATCAGTATCTGCGTAATTATAGTTATCTGTATTTACTTTTATCCGATAATGTATTTGCTTATATAACAAGCGTATAGAAGCACGACCAGTTGCTTCAAATTGCTCGAGACCTCCAGCCAATGCTGCAAGTTCTTGCTTATCTGCCTTTATTGCTGTTATGCCAGATAGATCCAGTGTCACTTCGTCAAGCAATGAAATTATTCCTGATGATTGATTGACGATCGAGTATATCGAGTATATCCTTTAGGATCAAGCATTACAAAATCACTTTTTCCACAGTCTTTAACTATTGTCTTGAGTACATTGTTAGGAACTTCGTCTGGACTGGACTGACCAACCAACAATCACCGTTTATTTTATGAATATCTTCCTCTGTCAAAGATGCACATTTTGAAAGCAAATATAGATGTCTGCTATTATCATCATTTAGTTTGACTTTAAATTCCATTGTAGGGTATTCAGTAATCTGATGCTCTTTGATAACAATCTCTAGATCATGCAAAAACTGCATGCGACATGCACAAAAATCAGTTCCTATTTTAGTTGCGAGACATACTTCAAATCCGAACTGTCTGGCAGTTATACCACAATAGCATGCAGGACCACTAAGAGACTTGCTTATCATCCCTTTTACATTGTGCACAAAATCAATAACTATGTTGGATGTTATTGCTATTTTCATAACGCTATGATAATATGCCTGTTATAATGTTATTTTAGTTTCGCCATCAATTCTGACAGTTGTATATTCATAAGCTATAACAACCTAATCGAAACATTCGATATGCTGCATCGTTTAAAAAACCAATATTAATATAAAACATATATAGCCGGTCAACAAAAGGTCAAAAAGGTTGTTTGATTATGGTCTGTGATGCCAAATATGAAATCAGAGCAATTCTCCAAAAATATTTTGAATCTTGATCCTGCAATCAGGTTTGCGGGAATAGTGGAAAAATCTGGACATCTATATGCTGGGAACATCAAAGAAGGAATTAAGGAACATCTCAAAGGAAGAGACCCTGAATTGAGTTTGGCTCAATCTGCGTACATTATTGACTTGAGGAAAATTTTTACTTCGCAATTAGGCAAATTAGGCTACGTTATTTACGCATATGATAAAGTAAAAATGATTACTGTACCAGTCAAGGAGCACGTGCTTGTATTTTCCTCAGATCACACCGCCAACACAGATGATCTTTTGTATAAAGTCACTCGGTACATCAGGTCCGTGGAAGAAGATTTATCATTGTATCCTCCATCTAATGTAATAGATGACAAAAAGAAGGAAACAGTGAGAAACCTTCATTTTTCTGGTATTTCTGAGGATATGATTGCGGATCAGCTTGACATTGATATTAATACAGTGAAAATGGTCATACAGGAAATAAGTACTTCATGATTGTTATATTGAAAACTGCTTTCCTTTTTATGATTTATTTTTTAGATGATAAAGGCGTGATTCTAATTTTTGAAAGACATGACACATGAATAAACTTCGTTTTTTTATTGCAACTATACATTATATAATTAAATCCATACGAATTTATGGACCTATTCAGATATGGGTTGAATACTCTTGGAACACTAAGTAATGCTTATAATAACTCTTTTTCAATTGATTAGAGAATGAGTGAATTATTAACCAAAAGCGGTAATCATAGAGTTAAAAAAATTAATGATTTTATATTTAAGATTGAAAAAGACGCCTCAAAGGGAATGAACGTCCCTGTTACTATTTACGCTACAGATAACCTTATTTCAAAGATGGTTTCTGATAGGACTATAGATCAGGCAGCAAATGTCTCAACTTTACCAGGAGTGACAAAAAATGTGGTGGTTCTTCCAGATGGACACGAAGGTTATGGGTTTCCTGTAGGGGGTGTCGCTGCACTCGATCTTGAAGAAGGCGTCATTAGTCCTGGCGGTGTAGGATATGACATCAATTGTGGTGTAAGGCTGCTTTCGACTAGTTTAATTGAAAAAGATGTAAAACCAAACATAAAAAATCTTGTGAACGAACTCTTTAGATCGATCCCTTCTGGGGTTGGAAGTCAGGGATCTGTTAAGCTTACCGAATCCAATCTTAATGAACTCCTTATAGAGGGTGTAAAATGGGCTATAGAAAAAGGGTATGGCTGGAAACAGGATGCTGAAGTCTGCGAGGAAGCTGGAAGGATGGTTGGTGCCGATCCTCAGAGCGTTTCCAATATGGCAAGAAAACGAGGGTCGCCACAATTAGGCAGCTTAGGTTCAGGCAACCATTTCCTTGAGGTACAAAAAGTTAATAGGATATATGATGAGAAAGCCGCAAAGGCTATGGGTATAACACAAGAGGGACAATTGACAGTTTTAATTCACTGTGGTTCAAGAGGACTGGGCCATCAAATATGTAGTGATTATCTGCGCATTTCGGAAATTGCTTTACGGAACCGCGGTATGAAACTTGTAGATAGAGAACTTGCATGTGTACCAAACAATTCTATAGAAGGTGAAGACTATCGCAAAGCAATGTATTGTGCTCTGAACTTTGCATGGTCTAATAGGCAACTGATAACACACTGGACACGAAAAACATTCGAAAAAGTATTTCAAATGAGCGAACAACAATTGGATATGAAGCTCGTATATGATGTCGCACATAATATTGCAAAAGTTGAACGTCATAAAGTCGAAGGCGAAGGTATGCGGGATTTGGTAATTCATAGAAAGGGAGCTACCAGAGCATTTCCAGCAGGAATGGATGAACTCCCTAGTAAATACTATAATATTGGTCAGCCTGTAATTATACCAGGATCCATGGGCACTGCAAGCTGGATACTCTTAGGCAATAAAAAATCTCTTGATTTAAGTTTTGGATCGACTGCACACGGCGCAGGTAGGACAATGTCAAGGTCTGCTGCAAAAAGAACCTACAGTGTAGAAAATGTCAGAAACAGATTGGAGTCTAATGGTATCTATGTAAAGGCACTGACAAGGGATGGTATAGTAGAAGAAACACCTGATGCATACAAAGATGTTGACGAAGTCGCTAACGTATCCCATTCACTTGGGATTGCAACTAAAGTGGTAAGGTTAATTCCAATCGGGGTGATAAAGGGTTAATGCCAAATGAAGAACAAGAAGATCCAGATATCGCGATTATCAAGGCTCGTAAAATGAGAGCTCTAAGGGAACAAGCAGCTGGACTAGAAAAGGCCAGAATAGAAAGACGTCGGTTTGAAGAATCAAAGATACAATATAAAAGAAGTAACAGAGAAATTATATCTGATTACCTGTATGACAGAGGAGAGGAAGTTCTAAAACTTGCAGAATCTCAATTTCCCATTCAAACAAAATCCCTCATTAACGAAATAGTGGAATTGATTAGAATAGGTGATATTAGACAGAGAATATCTGGTGGAGAACTGCTAGCGTTATTTAGATCTGTTGGCTTGAATGTCAGGGTTAGTACAAGTATAAAAATTGAAGACCATGGGAAATTAGTTTCACTGTCAGATAAACTAAAACAAGGAAATGAGGGTATACCGGATGGCTAATGAGAATGATAATCTTTGGCACCTTTATATTGGATTTTCAAACTACCTCTTTTGAATTAGATTCTAAATTAGCGATACAAGTGCTCTCTGAATACCGGAAATTATGTGGATTTGCTAAGGATTGTGATACTTTTGCGTTGGATGATCCGGTACTTAGTGCAGGATGGTCGTTTGCTAAGTTGTTTCTTTCTGGTGAGTTTGTCGAAAAAATATATGCGATTAAGGCAGATGAAATTGATAGTTCCACGGGAAAGAAACTTGAGGATAAATTTGTTTCGTGGTTGGATGCAAAGTTAAGGGATAATAACTGCAAAGCACATGTAAAAATTGCAAGGGAAATGAAATGAATAAAACATTACATAAACATGTAAAAAATGGATCTATCTTAGGAAGTCTACAAGACATAGAGTAGACCCCAGATCTGTCGAGTTAGATTTGAAAATAACCTACAGGGCAACTTCTAGTCCAAGCAAATTTGCTTCTGTGAAAACATTAACGAATAACGTTTATTTTTATATTCCGGATATTTGTGTTAAATATGCCTGTTCTACCAATTGATTCTGGACGTTATGGAAGCAGAGAAATAAAGCAAATATTTGAGGAAGAAAAACGGTTATACTATCAACTGGAGTTTGAGGCCGCAGTAGCAACGGCACAAGCGAAAGCTAAAATTATACCTTCTAATGCTAGCGACGAAATCGTAAAAGTGACTAAATCTGGCAGGATCACTGTTGAAAGGATTAAGGAATTAGAGACAATTAGTGATCATGACACAGCAGCATTAGTTGAGGCCTTGAGTGAACAATGTTCAGATAAAACAAAGCCATGGATCCATTACGGTCTGACAAGCAATGACGTTATAGATACGGCTACTTCAATGCAACTGAGGGATGCATTAAAAATTATAGAGCCTAAAATTATTAACTTGGCAATTGTCCTTGTTAATAGGGCAATAGAATTTCGAATTCAACCTGCTGTGGGAAGAACTCATGGTCAACATTCAAGTGTCATATCCTTTGGATTAAAATTTGCAATATGGGCAGTAGAACTCGCAAAACATATTGAGAGAATCGAAGAAGGTAAAAAACGCTTTTTGCTTTGCAAAACCCTAGGAGTTGTTGGAACAGGCTCTTTGATGGGGGAAAGAGCCTTGAATATTCAGACCCAGGTTGCTAGCTATTTGGATCTGCATGCTGTTGATGCTGCTACTCAGGTTATTCCTCGTGAAAGATATGCAGAGGTACAATTTTTGATCGCACTGATAGGCTCTACACTTGATAAGATTGCTGTTGAAATAAGGAATCTACAGAGGACTGAAATAGGCGAAGTCGCAGAACCATTTAGAAAAGGTCAAATGGGAAGCAGTGCGGTTCCTGTTAAGCGCAATCCAATCAAAAGCGAACGAGTTTCCTCGCTTGCAAGGATTCTACGTTCTGGGGTTGATGTGGCGATGGAAAATATCTCATTATGGCATGAGAGAGATCTATCAAATTCAGCAAATGAACGCTTCATTATTCCTATGTCGATGATTCTATTAGATGAGATGCTGAATTTAATGATTAATGTTATTTCGCAACTTACAGTAAACATAGACAGAATTACTTCAAACCTTGACATGACGAAGGGTCAAATCTATGCAGAATTTGTTCTCGAAGCATTAATAAAAAAAGGAATTCCAAGATTAGAAGCATACAGAAATATCCAGAGGATTGCATTTTCATCACATGATAATAAACAGTATTTCTATGATGCTATAAAGGAAGATCCTATTGTATCCAAAATCTTGTCGTCGGAGGAGCTGAAATCAATATTTGATGCAAGAACTCATTTCTCTGCATCATCGAAGATTATTGATAATGTATCTAAAACGGTCGACAGTATACACAAAAAATTTTTTCATAATAGCATATAGAATTTTTGAAGACATATTACTAGGCTATTGAGTATACAATATTAAAAGAAAAAATTTCATTAATACTTTCTTGTCTGGATTAGTTTATAGATGACTCAGAGCATTTTTTGATGCTTATTACATTATATACCTATTGTTCATGGAGAATTATAGGAATATAACAACAGCTTTATTATATGTTGACAGATATATAAATAGGAATAAAATGGATCAAGGAGAACCAGGTGTGGATTATAATGACGATAATTTGAACCCTCTTATGTGCGATTTGTGTAAGAGGAAATTTGATAGCTTAGATAAACTAGGTGAACATCAAAAGGTAGAGCATGATATGTAAATGCAATATGTAGATAATGATTGAATCAAAATAAATAAATAAATATAGTATTTCCATTAAGGATATCACTTTAGCAGTGTGGCGCTATTATCACATTCTGGAATTCGCCATGCGTACGTGTAATATTCTATCATCATAACCATTTCTCTGCGCTAATTTGGTGAATATTGACAGAGGTATTCATGGACATCTTCGATCGTGGATTCTAACTATCAATTCAAGAGGTGAATATCCAAATTTCGTGTGAATGTCAGCAAAGCGGAAGAAGTTATATAAGCTCCAATTTTTAACATATGATTTAGAGCCTATCGGCCGGTGAACGGATAATAAACCAAGCTCAAAAAAGTCCTCATTCGTCATTTGGTAAAGTTGATAGGTCAGGTTTTGATTGTATCTATAAGTTGGTCTATTCGAAAAAGATAAAGTTAAACGTAGAAATTGAAGTTGATGTTCCGCTTGATATTATAGAAGATATAAACAGAATTAAAGCAGTTGAAGATGGCCTACGATTAAGTATTTCCAAAGGTCTTTATGAGCAGGGAGTTTCATTTAAGATAAATAAAATCGATTCTAATCTAACGTGATCAATATATAATAATAACAATAATATTTTTTATAACAGAAGTACATGCCTGATTTGAAAGGAACGACCTTGTACATTCTATTTGTGCAGATCATATTTGATCTTCGACCGCTCTATGACCAAGATAGACATTTAGACAACATAGCTTAAGCTATTTCTATAATTGTAGGTTACTGGTCAGGAGTATCAAGCATTCAGTGTCACCTTAATTATTTGGTTGGCGTCATCTGACTTTATACAAAGTAAACCTTTAATTGTGATTAAAAATCCAATTCATTTGGATTAGAGACTCTAAAATATGGTTGCTTTCTTTCTTCAACAACTTAACGGTATTTTTGGGCCCGGAGGAGGATCTGATTCAGGCTCCAATCCTTTTACGTATATCATTTGGTTCGCGCCCATTTTCATTTTAATGATTTATGGCCAGAAACTTCAATCATGGATAATTCTTGGTGACATTTCAAAATCCTTGACGAAATTAAAAACAATGAAAGAAATGTCTAGAAAAGAAGCAATAGACTATGTAAAAACATTAGCTAAACCTTCTATCGATCCTAGTGAAAGAATCGACAAATTTATTGAATATTTTGCGATTATGCCTGTAGATCTTGATCCAAATGGGATCATCGGAAAGCTGGATCACATAATGAGAACCAAAGATGAAAGGATCCGGTCAGAAATTAAAACAATGGCAGATGAAATCAGTGACATGGATATTTCACGTACAGAAAATATTTTGGAGGCAGCAATGGCTCTAAATATGATTTACAAAGTAGTGAGACATTTTTATCTCATGGGTAAGCGGACTACGAACATGTTGGTACTGGTACAATTGCAAATGGTGATGCCGCTATTGTTACAAGAAGCTGAGGCTTTGCAAAATGGAATAAGTGCATTTAAAAATGGTCAACCTATAGGAGATGGCATAGGTCCTATGGTTGTCGGAAAAATGATGATTGGGAAGGAAAAGAAACTAGTTGCCAGAGAGACTCTTTACACCGAGGATGAGTATCGGGGTAGAAAGTTGTATTTGCTCAAAGCAGAAGGACCTAGTGGAGCTGTGGGTAGACCAGGAGAAGGAGTTCAACGATTAGCTGGAGAAATGGGTTTCAAAATTGATGTCATAATAATGATAGATGCAGCATTAAAATTAGAGGGCGAAAAAACTGGAACCATTGCTGAAGGTGTCGGCGCTGCAATAGGTGGTATAGGGGTCGAGAGATATCAGATTGAAGATGTTGCAACAAGATTTAACATTCCTGTTTACGCCGTGATAGTAAAGGAATCTATTCAGGATGCAATATCTATCATGCGAAAAGAAATTTCTGATTCGTTTGATAAGGTAAGCACTGCCGTGCTTAAGCTAATTGAAGATAAGACCCTTGTAGGACAATCAGTTTTGGTTATTGGTGTGGGAAATACACTAGGAGTTGCACAGTAGAACTTGTGGTTCCCATTTAGGAAGAATAAGAAAGATAAATCTCCACAAATTTATTCTGTTGAAACATGTGAGAGCTGTGGATATATGACAAGAAGAAATTTTGAACTCAGAGACTATGTTTACAAGAGAAGCGCTACCTGTAAGAAGTGCTCGGGAATTGTTATGATCACTTCGATTTACGGTGAGTATCCATCTGATAAGCAAGAGAAAATATCATAGGCCTATTGGCGTAGGATCGATAATTGAAAAATGAAATTTGATAAGTTCATTATCGCGGCAAATGGCAGAATTATAATGTGATAATATCAATAGAACTATCCAAGGGAATGAATGTGTGCTCAGCTTGAGCAACTGTTTTTCCATTTCCTTCGATAAGAATAGGATATGCATGGACATTTCTTCTTTTGATTAAAATATCTATATATTGACGGGCTTT
>JBKOWU010000298.1:0-7346 GCA_046724555.1 Thermoproteota archaeon
TTTCATATCTTTCATCAACCTTGGAATATTCAGACCATCTTTATTGCAAATAAATCCAGAGACATCGCTTATGGCAACTACTTTGATTCCAGATGAATCTAAGAATTTGGCAGTAAATGAGCCAACATTTCCAAATCCCTGAATTGAAACTCTGATTTGTCTTTTTGATACATACAATGATTTTAATTCTTCAAGAACTTCGATGGCGGACTCTAATGCTGAAGTCACTCCATAACCAGTGGTTCCTAGTTCATGAGGAATTCCACCAAGCTCTGCAGGTTTTCCAGTACAAGCACGCATGTCACCTATTTCATGTGCGAAAACAGCCATGTCAAGTTCAGTCGTACCTATATCTGTAGCAGCAATATACTGTGTTGGACAGTATGGTTTGATCATTTTTGCAAATGATTTCATCCAAGATACTCTGTCGACTTCATTTGGATTAGCAACAATACCTCCCTTTGCTCCACCAAATGGCAGACCAGCAGCAGCGCATTTCCATGTCATAGTTCTGGCCAGTCTAAAAATTTCGATTGGTGTTACCGTATCAGCAAATCGTATTCCACCTTTTCCAGGCCCAGTCGATGTGTTATCAATAACCAAAACTCCTTTCATACCAGTATCAGGATCATAAACCTGCAAGATTTTTTCAGGCCCCCATTCATCTATAACTTTTTCCTGCTTTGAATCAAATGTCAATTGTTGTTGTCTTTTGTCGAATTGCATTACAGGTATATATTAGAATATGACAATATGCAAATGCTATGGATATATCATTTTGCTAAACGATTCCATGTACCTTGTACTTGTTATGTAATTATATGCGTTAAGATGTACTTACTTGTCATTCAAAAATCAAGGCCCTTGTAATAGCGTGTTGTAGCAGACCTTGTCATAACATCTAGAACATTTTGACTTCATCGATATAAGAAGATCTACTAGTATTACCACGATAGTAATTCTCAAGCCACTTTATCCTTCTTTGTAAAAAAGTAACCCGATCATTATGAGGCCTGGCCAACTTACCAACAATAGGCACGGCATTACCACATCTTTGACACTTGGCTTTTTGGAGTAGAAAGCGGGCTTTTGTTAGTCTATTATGTCTTTTTTTCTAACCATTTCATGAAAGTAAAACGTGCAAAGGTTATTCCGGATACTAGTTGAGAAAATATGTCATCTCCATATAAACTTGTATTCATAATATCTCTTCCACCACTCTCGAGTGTTTTGATATATGCACTCATTGAAAATTCTTCTACTAACTTTGCAAGGTTGCCACTTATCACATGGGTGTTAAACAATCCGACATAATCATCATTTCCTAACGAGATTAATTGTACCTTGATATTATATTCAAATTTTTCATCTGGTGGTAAATGGCGTAAATTGTCAAGATCAGATATAACGTATTTAGGTATAAGTTCTGAAAGATATTTCGCTTCTCTAACTGCAATCTGAGCTAAAGGCGGGTATAATTTCCCATTCTCATCTTTAACTGCAGCTATATCACCGATTGAAAATATATTTGGATAGCGATCTATCTGACAGAATTCATTTAGAATTATTTTGCCATCTTTAGTTTTTTTAACTTCTGGATTTATTGGTATATCATAACCTTTAACTCCTGCAGCCCAAATAGTAAGAGATGAATGAATTTTTGATCCGCTATCACTAAGATAAATACTACTACTGCCATCATTGTCATTTTCAACTCTAGTTACTGCAGAGCTTGTCATTATTCTTATTTCTTTTTTGTGTAATATTTCGTTTACTTTCTTAGCTAAACGTTCATCCCATCCTAAAAGAATAGTTGGTAGTGCTTCTATAATTGTTATAGAAAGTCTATCTGATCTTTTGCTCTCATTTACAAAATCCGATAGTGCTCCGCCAAGGCTGACACCTGTGGCTCCACCTCCTACAATTATAATATTATGCTTCTTATTTGATTTTATAAGCGCTCTGACCTTATCACAGATCAATGACGCATCGGAAATAGAGCGTAATGGTAAAGTATTTTCTCTCGCTCCTTTAATATTAAAATACTTGGTGGAAGCACCCAAACATACAATAAGAAGATCATATTTAATTTCAGTCGATTCTAAAACAACCAGATTTTTATCTGGCATTATTTGTTTTACTGTTGATTGAATGAACTTTATATCCATTCGATCTATTAATGTTAGAATTGGTATTTTTACTTCATCTGCTGTTCTGAAACCTGCAGCTACTAAATGAATCTCTTGAAGCAATTGATGATAAGGGTTTCTATCGATGAGTATTACTTCGCCTACTTTCTCTGTCACAGAACGAGCAATGTGAGTAGCTAAAAACATTCCCGCGTAGCCTGCTCCAAGTATAACTATTCTCTTCTTAGATGTGCTCATTTTGCAATCCTTGTATTTCATTTCATCTATATACTAGAAAATAGTTGTCAATCTTACCACTTATTGCAATTACTTGTAATAAGTTGCACAATGAACTATATAATTAAGGAGTTTCAAAAATTATATGAGCAAACACCTGTTACACAACCCTATGCTCGTGCTAGAATTATTAGTGGACTGAAGAAATCAAAAAGGGAGTTGGCAATCGAATTGAACATTATTCTTATATACCTTATAGAACATTTCTACTTACTTAACGAAAGTATTTACCAATTTGATTGCTCTTATTCCTCTAAGATCGAAGAGGACATCATAGGATCTGTCATATCATACCAGCATGATATACAGCAGTTACAACAATCATTATAGATTTGAACTTCATTCTTTTTGCATTTATCACATAGTAATCTCGTCGTTGTTGTCTTCATTTCAATACACCCATTCTCGACACATAGCAGATAAAAATCCCGCACTAAAATCTAAATTACCCTGAGTGTAATTTCTGTGGACAAATAACAAATAACAAACAAAAAGTTAAAGCTGACTTGGAGCTAATTACATGAATAAAATAAAGTGGCAATAGTATTCAAAGACTTACAAAAGCTAGTCTCACACCAGCAAAAAGAAAATACACGTAAAGAGTTATTTCAAAGACTACAAAATAAACCGTTTTGGATTTGAGATAAAGAAGAACACTTTCCAAGAACACTCTCTAAAGAAATTGTAAACCTGTTGCAGATCTGACCGTGTGCAGCAATCGGTTAGTTAAAAGAAAGCTCAACCAAATAACTAACCAAATGGTTACTACCGAACATAAATAGTTCATTGATGAATACAAAACAAGGGTCTAACAAAAAATGGCAGAAACTATTTTGGTTACAGGTGCTACTGGCACCGTAGGTAGTGAAGTTGTAAAGCAGTTAGTGTCAGCTAAAGGACAAGGAAAAGAAGAAGATATAACTGTCAAGGCAGCTGCGCGTTCGGCTAATGACGATACATTTAGGAATTTAGGAGTGCAAGTGGTACAGCTTGATTATAATAAACCCAATAGTTTATCCGCAGCTTTAAGAGGTGTAGACAAACTCTTCTTACTTACACCATTTCAGTCTAACATGGTAGACCTGACATCAAATTTAGTTAATGAAGCAAAGAACGCTGGAGTAAAATATATTGTAAAACAGTCTGTACTGGGAGCTGATGCCGAACCAGGGATCACATCCAGTCGTTTGCACAGACAAGCTGAGAGGGTTATAGAAGAGTCTGGAATACCTTTTAGATTTTTGCGGCCAAATTTCTTTATGCAAAACTTTGTTACTTTTTATAGCCATTTTATAAAAACTCGGGGAGCTTTTTATGTGCCAGTCGGAGATGCCAAGGCTAGTTTCGTTGATGTTCGCGACATTGCTGGAGTAGCAGTACGATCTCTTAGTGGCAGCAGCAGGAACGGTGAAAGTAATCACACACAAAAGGCATATGACATTACCGGAAGCGAAGCACTCTCATATGGACAGGCAGCAGAGATACTTTCTAAGGAAATAGGAAAGCAAGTAAATTACGTAAATATATCAGATGAAGATGCTCGTAAAGGAATGAAAGATATGGGTGTTGATGACTGGACTATTAACTCAATGATTGAATTGTTTGGAATCACCAGAGCAGGATATCTATCAGAAATATCTCCTGCAGTTGAACAAGTCACAGGTAACAAACCCATAACCTTTAGTCAATTTGCAAGAGATTATGCTGAAGCTTTCAAATAGTCTTTTAGAGATAGCAGTGAATATGATTAATACTGGAAGGAGACTCAAATTTTGAGAAACGATGATGTGGATGACATTTCACATCTAATATAACTTGACCCGTGCATGCTATAGCCATCATACCAATAAGAATTGCTCGTAGCATTAAGACATCATCATTTAATGTGGCACCAAGCACAAGTACAGCTACCTATGAACTTGTTGAATTTCTGTTAATGTTCCATATAAAATGATAAAGCTAAGTATTGTGCATATACTGTCAAGCGTGAAAATTGAACACTCACTCAAATCATGCATAGGAAATGGAACATTTGAGGTCAGACATGGAACAGCAACTAGGATGGAGAAGAGACAAAGTGCAAGAGCATTGCAGCAAAGGATACAGCCAAAGGGAGATATTCTAGACACTGCAAATTGGTTAGCTGCAGCACCTTCAATTATTATGTGTAACTAGTTGCTCGGTCACCTTTACTAGTTGGCCTAAATTTTGCATCAATTCGCGCCACGAATTTTCACCCATTTCTTGCTTTACTTTGCGTTGGACTTCATTCCAAAGAAGAATAGTCTTGGATACAGTACTATGTCCTTTTTGAGTAGCAGTCACAATTCTTGTTCGTTGATCTTTACCTTGAGAAATTTCAATAAATCCCTGCCTTTCTAATACTGATAAATTTCTGGTAAGGGTAGTTCTATCCATTCCTAACTTGTTTGCTAAATCAGAAATTCGGATCGAATCAATATTGTATATGGCTTGCAGTACGTTAAACTGAGTGGACAATAATCCAGTGGATTTAAATGCATCATCATATAGCAATGTTATTGCCCTAGCTGCCTTCCGCAGTTCGCCGCATGTACATGTACCTGCTGACATACTTTGGTCCAGCATTGTGTCGAACTTTTGCTTCTTAGATGCCAACTACGTTGATATGCACGTATCCATAATAAAAGCTTAATTGATAATTACTATCGAAAACCACCTTTCAGGAACGTATATTATCTATTAAAGATAATATGTGCAGATACACTTATATAAGTGCGTATACACCTATTGTGATTATGTCTTCATTATCGTCTGTTAGTATTAATCGTCACGCATGGATTACTCTTGGAATACTTAGCAGCACATTATTAGTGGTATTTTTCTCAGAAACTATGCTTCTGCCAGCGATCCCTGAGATCATGAAGGATTTCAGGATAACATATGGGACAGCTGCTTGGATATTTAGCTCATATCTCATTGTTGCCGCAGTAATGACTCCAATAGCAGGCAAAATGTCTGACCTCTATGGTAAAAAGAAGGTATTACTTGTACTATTGACTCTATATGTAGCTGGAATAACTGCCGGGGGATTTGCACACAATATAACATTTCTGTTAGTGACCAGAATCATCCAGGGTGTAGGATTAGCAGCAGTTCCTGCAGCATTTAGTCTTCTTAGGGACACATTTCCACCAGCAAAGCTTGCTATTGCTGTAGGCGTGTTTGGATCTGCATACTCTGCAGGTTCTGTAGTTGGACTCCTGGCTGGAGCCGCAATCATTCAAACGTTTGGATGGCATTCCACTTTCTTATCAATAGTTCCCTTTGCAGCGGCAGTAACTATCATGATTGCCAAATTCGTACAAGAAAATAAAGTCCAAATATCGGATCACGGAAATACTCAACAAAGCACCGACAAAAAGAAGCAACACACATCACCTTCTATAGACATAAAAGGTGCTCTTGCACTTTCAATAACAGTAATTTCATTTCTAGTTGCGCTGACACTAGTGCAGAGTGGAATAAACTCTAAAGTTCTTCCACAGGTCGCAATTGCCTTTGTAGTTTCAGCAATTTCATTAGCCATCTTTGTTGTAATTGAGAGAAGAGTCCCATCGCCATTGGTAGATATGAGATTGTTAAAAGACAAGACTCTCATGCCTTCTTACATAATAGCAATGGCTACAGGAATTACGATGTTCATGGCATATCCGGCTATAGTACAGCTGGTAAGAAATCCTGCACCGTTGGGATTTGGAGGGAGCGCAGTAGACGCAGCAAACGTACAGCTACCATTTATGATTATGTTCCTAGTTTTCTCAAGTATTACACCACTTATCATTAACCGAATAGGAAAACTAAATCCAATTATAATTGGTGCTGTAATCAGTCTAATTGGCTCAGTAGGACTGTTGATGTTTCACTCTACAAAACCGGCGGTATCTATTAATCTGGCCATAATTGCATCAGGGCTCTCAATGACGATCACTTCAACGTGGAATATCATCGTATCGTCATCACCTAAATCATTCGTTGGCATATCAGTAGGAGTGGGCGCTCTCTTGTTGTTTATAGGAATGTCAATAGGTCCAGCATTGACCGGCGTGTATATGGAAAATCATCAGACAATTAAAGGAGTTCAAGGATCATATCCATCTCTAGGATCATATAACCTAGTATACCTGACATCAGGCTTACTTTCAGCTGTCTCGCTTGGGTTTGTCTTGATACTAAGAAAACGAGTAGCACAAAAGACAATTGAAGTTTAGTTGCTTGGAGTTTAAAAACAATTGAGAGATCTTACAGCCCGGAAATGTTATAGATATGGTTTATTATTCCATGAGGAATGGATAGCATCTTTACACAAAGAAATATCAAAGCATCATCTATCTAGTATACCCATTGATTCCAGCAGATTTTAACCTGTGACAATAGAAAGGACAGGACTTGAAATTAGATGAGGTCTACTGAGTTTACCAACAATAGATATATCATGACTATATATTTGACGCTTGGCAGAGTAACCGGATATCTCAAGAGCTTCAATGGCTTGCATCGCTGCCTATCCATTTCTTGTATCTCTTCTACAGATGGTGGCTCAAAAGGGTCATTCAATATGTTGGTTCTGATCTAGTCCTGTGGCTAGCTATAACCTATAGAATTATTTCTCCATCCATCTTCCATGATTCTATGAAGAGTCGAACATAAGTTTAAGGAAATGGCAAAACGAATGGAGTATTGTTATCTTGTCCTGATGTACCAGCGCTGGTGGTTGTAGAAGAATGATCACGATCACTAAAGCCTTGCTGATCAGTACAGTTTGATCCTTGTTCACATGTTGTTTCTGGTGTAGGCGTAGGTGTATCTGTTCCAGTCACGGCGATATCTTCTCCATCTCCTTGCTTTTGTTGTTCGCCTCTTGTTACAGATTCTACGGCC
>JBKOWU010000204.1:0-2631 GCA_046724555.1 Thermoproteota archaeon
GTGTCTTTAAGCCAAGACTTTGAAAAAAAAGTAGAGATAGGATTAAGATTGAATTCTAAGTTAAGCGAATTTGCAAAAACTTTATCTCCGGAAGAACAAAGAGGATTGGGTGCTCTAGTGAGATTAGCAGAATTCGCAATAGAAAATGGTGGTGTAGCGTTGTTTGGACTAGAAAATAGGGGAATTCTTAGGAAAGTTCGTAGAAAACTAATTGAACTAAATTGTGATAGTCCCTCATCTCCAGAGCAAGCACTTCTAACTACTCCTGCCGTAGCAGTGACGCTGGCTGACATCGATGCATTGTTTAGATGAGGACTATCCATTTACAAGACTATCGTGATGGCTAAACGTATAGATTATGAACTCATTATTTGTATCTATCAGTTATAGATATTAGTAGAGCTAGCATTTAAAAATGGATGTTTCAAATTTACTTTCCAGTTTGAAAAATTATTCAGTATCAAATTTAATGTATCAAATTCATCAAAGGCATTTTTTCTATATGCCTTGAAAATCCCTTCTGAGATTAATCTGCATCTATGTTGTCCAAAAGATTCCTTTCCTTTCGTTCTAAGCGGTTCTTCTGCTACTGAAATACCGGTAAACAATTTTTTTGTGAATAGTGGATTACCTCTTAAAAATAAGCAGGGTTTTAGTCTGCTAATTTTTTCTATAAATCTGATAACAGAGAAAAAATCTCTTTTATTGAAATACATTACAGCTGAATCTCTTCTTATATAATCCTCAGGATCTAATAGAGTTTTATAAACAAAGGGTATTGGTTGCACATATGAGAATTGTCTCGTTATTATTTTTAATAAAATTGCTGCAGAAGAAGCTCTAATATGGAAATACATTCTCACTATTTGTTGATTGCTGTCTGGTAATCCTTCATTTCCTATGGCTATATAATAACCTCTGGATGAAAATAACTTTTCATTAGGAAATTTGACAGATACTGTATTACCAATTTCAACTGGAAGATCACTTACCTTAAAATGCTTCAAGGGATTAACAAATAATTTAATTCCACCCTTTAACACAATATACCCATCACCTAACTTAGATACAATCCGCCAACTAGGAATATAATAACCTGAAGATTCATTTGCTTTTCTCAATTCTCTTAGAAAAGGTTTCGATATTTTCTCTTTTTGGTAATAGGTAAATTTTCTTTTATCCAGAGACATCTTACAGTAATAACTATACAAGAATTGCTTTAGCTGTTCTGAATCTTTAAATTCTATCCCTTGTTGCTTATGAGTGACGCCCTTATCACTGATTGTAAATTGTGATAAGATCTTTTGTATGGAACGAATTGTATTCATTTTATATTTAGTAGCTTTGTGGCATAATGTGCTTTAGTAAGAAGAGTTTTCGATAATGATAAAAGCAATACTCCCTTTGAAGAAAGACGGTATGTAGCTTTAAGATCACCGTAAACAAATAATAAAATAAATAAACCTGAGTATCTAATGATGTCGCTTATTGATATGCTAGGAAAATTAGGCGAGTATCCTTTCATACACTCCTTATATATTTTTAGAAAATAATTAATAGCTATAGTTAATTCCATGAAGGTGATTTTAGAATTTTTAATGCTATTTTGCAAACTCTGATTTTTTTTCAATCGTATACTTCTTGCCCATAACAAAAGATAATTTCCTATGATCGTTCCTAAGTCTACAACAGGGTTGCCCCATCCACATAGTTCCCAATCAATAAGTTTTAAGGGAATTTTATTTTCGTATTTTGTTATCAAAATATTATCGAACTTAAGATCTCCGTGAATCAAACAATATTTGCCAAGAGTTCGTAGACTTTCTAATGATTCATTAATTTTGTCATCACTATGGATTATCTCTAACATTTCGATAAAAGCGTCATTGTTGTTAGCTAAAATCTCAGGTGTTATCTTTTCGAAATGGGGAATGTTAGAATAAAAGTGTGGGACGTATTTATGACCCTCATGAAATAAAAGATTTGTCATACCATGTATATATGCAATGGTTCTTGCCAAGTTTTCAATAATGTGTCTTGAGAAACCACTATGTCTTTCTATGTTATCATGCAATGTCTCAAAATTGTATAGGTTTTCTAAGATTAACATTTTAGATTTATTATCATAAATGAAAAAATTCGGAACAGATTCTCTTATCTCGGGTAACTGTTTTCGTTGAATATACTTATAGAACCACACTTCATTTTTCAAAGATATAGATGAATTGAGATCTGAGCCTTCTTTCTTAATGAAATACATAGGTTTGCCGTACTTATTGAACAGATTAATTGTTGTATGTCGCGTAAATCTTATTTCAGATTTCTTACTCAGATTTCTTTGTTCTAAATGATTATTTTTTAATACAGTTCTGCATAGATCTACAAGCAAATGTATAGTAAACCGAAAACTTTCATATATAAAGTAACAGTTATACAAACGATAGCAACAATAAGTGACGAAGTTCGGGGAAATATGTTTAGTTAAAGTTCTATAACTTATCAACTGTTAGGTTTGATATTTTTGTATCTATTGTTCTCTAACAACAAGTTATTCAGCTCTAATATCCTGCATTCAGTTGCTCCACGACTTTTCAGCTTGGCTAAAGTGATAAGAGATTGGCCTATGTAAGC
>JBKOWU010000024.1:0-3616 GCA_046724555.1 Thermoproteota archaeon
CACGCAATAGCTATTCTATCAGAAAGCTTATCAGAAGAAAAAGCTATGGCTGATTGGATTAAAACGAATACGCCTGATATGGTTGCACAACTTTGGCCTGAGATTGAGGCTTCTATTGATATGGAAGAAGGAGAATAATAAACTCTGTCTATGCTTAATCTGCTTATTTCAAAATCAAGTTTCTCTCTCCTTGTTGAACCCATTTTGTGGAAGTGCAAGAGTAGTAATGAATTAGTTCAATTTTTGGCTCTATGCAATAGACTATTTCTCAAAAGATCATGAATATTATTGCTAATATTATTCATGTATTAGAAGCAAGGGTTTTCTTATACTGTCTATTACCTTTCTGACAGTACTTCCAAGAAGTCTAACTGACGAAGTGATGCTACTACTTGCCATAATTATTATGTCAAAATCCATTTCCTCAGATAGATGAACTATTTCATTAACTGGCTTACCTGTACGTATTTTATACTTACTTTATTTATGCCGGCCTCTTTGCGTTGTCTTGTAATTTCATCAAGCATTTGTCTTACTCCTCCTTCTAGGGTATTTCGTAAATCTTCCTTTGCTTGCTCTATAGATATATGTCTGATTTGAGCACATAATCTGCATCTTCACTTATCTGCAGCTTTAATGATTTATGATTGGTTGGAATTAGCAATATTAATAGTACCTAAAAGTCAAAGTGTTTGTATATTTTTAGAAAACCAGATTTGCTGTTGATTCCAACGTTGTTTCCTGCTCAAGATAAGCAAGGTTCTAATAATATCCAGTCATAGTATAAGCTGCATTTGGTGCAAAGTACTTTACATTTCCTTGTGATCAATTACAGTTGGAATAAATAGTCACGCATGGAAGACTAAATGGTACTTTGTCTAGTCTTGAACATCAAATTCCTTAGGTACATAAGCAGTTGCAATAGAACTCTTTGTTGAAACTGCCTTAAGTATATCTTTATCCGTGATTATTCCAACCATTTTTCCATCATTATTAATTACTGGAAGCCGTCGGATATTATTGCCATGCATAAGTCCTGTTGCATCCCTTATTGTATTATATGGTTTAATTGAAATTAGGTTGGTACTCATTAATTCTCTTATGGGTGTTTGAGCGGTAAACAGGTCAGTCTCACCGATCTTCCGTATTATGTCTCTTTCTGTAATTATTCCTACCGGTTCATTTCCGCTCACTCCTCTTTTGACAATGACTACACCACCTAGATTATTTTCATTCATAATTTTACAAACTGACAGTATGGTTTGATCAATGCTTGCTGTCATGACTGTTTTAGTCATAAAATTAGAGACCGGAATAGTATCAATATCTCCAGCGTCAGATTTACCTTCTTCTATACCCATTATTACATGCAAAAGACCATGACTATCAGATTAATATTTCCAAACAGGCTTATATTATTGGGCCGCGGCGCTTAACTTTAGGAATAGAGTGTGATATTATATCCCAAAATATGCTAATACGATTCATTTTGCAAAGCAATTTGACTGCTTTTACATAATTCCTTAACGTACCAGATGTATTCTCTGCTTTGTCTATCCTCTCCATTTCAAAGAAAATAAATCTAATTACCAAATCTTCAAGTTCTTCCAGTCGTAGGTCCACTCATAACGTCCGCAGTATTATACTTCGGAGGCAATAATTATTCGCAAGGATTCGCTATATTATTTGTGCGAATTATGTGTGCTAGGTATATCCAGAAAACTCTACTACCATTTTGAACATCCTGATGGCTTCCTGCCTGTGTATTCAGTCGTGGTCATCATAAAACGGCCAATCAGTCGTTACATTATCCAGAATTAAATCCTGTATTTTTCCTTGAACCCATTCTAAAGCTTGTACCCTTATCATTAACATATCGCTATTAAGAAGATTATCTGATTTCTGCATAGCTATTCTAAGATGGTTTATTTTAACACCTAACATGTGCCTAAGCCTCTCTGCAAAATAACACACATCTTTGACTTTAGGTGAATTATGTTTGATATAAGGAGCTCTAGCAGTATTCAAATTCATATTCATTTGAGGTTGTCAAAGTACTCTGAATATAATATAATAGGACACTAAAGAGGCCGGGAGTGCGTAAGTAGCTGAGTTAGAAATCTGTCATTCTATCTACCATTAGTACAAGACATTAACTAACTGCAATATTACCAAATTGACTGAAAAAGGAATTTCCATTACGAAATTTATTCCACAACGGGTTAGATATACATATCTATAATAAAATCGGGATTTGGACATTTTCATTACGAAATCTAGTCTTAATGCAAGAAAACTTAGAATTATTACACTAGGCAGAGCAGCGGGAATCGCTATAGCCGTGATATTGGCATTGTAATAGGAGGGGTACCGGCGGCAGCAGCAGCGCCAAGTGTAACTGTCGCAAGTCAGAACAAGCGTTATGTGGAAGGATTCTTCACAAAACATTGCGTGATTGAAGTCCAATCCAAATTTGTTATATTGCATCTATCTTGTCGCTTTATCTATGATTGGTTTCGATCAGAAGTCAATTCATAATTCGATAAAAATAGTCTATTCTATCTGTACCTAAACCTCTAATCTTCTTAACTATATGTTCTCTTTGCAGATATTTTAATGCATAACGCACTTTGTACTTATCACCAATTTCTTCTTCAAGCTGCTTTGCTGTAATCCTTCCTACTTTTTTTAATAATAGAATAGACTAATTTTATTAGGTCAGTTTTGGAATTTTTCATTGGTTGTCATATTATTATAGTGCTATGACTTTGCACTCTAGATGCTGCTAGGAGTGATAGTAGCCGTGGTGCTACCAGTGCTTAGACCCATTATATGTTCTTCTACCTGTATATATGTTGGAACAATGATAATTCTTTCTCCACCTAACCTGAAAACGGAATAATTACTTCTTACAGCAATTAAATATAGGTCGTTTACTACTTTGGCACACACCTTTATGTCTTTTGACAGTATTGGTGTAAGCCTAGCAATTAAGATTATATTATTTTCCTTAGCAAAAAGACTATCTTTAAGTTCACGTAGTTGTGAATGGTCGTAAATAGAAATTGTTTTTATCTGTAATGGCCGTTGAGAAAGCTGCTTTTTTGTTAACGGTGTTGTCCGATTCTTTAATTTGCATTGTGTCAGCCGCTGCTTTATACCTGTAGTTCCCACACTATTTAAACCTCAAGAATAATTAAGACGGTTAGTAATAGTAAAAGATAGCATCCTACATTGTTAGACAAATATATCAAATATACTTGATAAAAAGACTTGTATATGGAAATAGTGCAAAGTAGAACTTTTATCTACCAAATGAAGAAGAGTTCAAGACAAACCAGTTGATGATGACCTTAATTGAATTATGTGTCATCAAGACATATGACAAACTACTAGTATATTCACCTGTTATTTCTTCTTGTTACATGAAGAGATACAAAATAAATAACCTATTAAGATTCTAAACTTTAAGAATTACATATTGGCCGATCTCAACGTAAATATAAATAACTTTAACATTAGATACAATGAATATGGAAAAAGTCAAGCACCAAAACATCTATTGTTTCTCCATGGTCTTGGCTCTTCATCAGATAGATGGGGAGATATTCCAGAA
>JBKOWU010000380.1:0-3289 GCA_046724555.1 Thermoproteota archaeon
AGGAACTATTAAGATTAATAGCGCTAAAAATGATAGTATAACAGCTAAAAATGATACAAATGCGCTTCTGTCATTAAAAGCAAGTATCATCTATAATGTACAAATATCTATAGTTGAATAGGTTTATTCTACATTCTACAACTGATTTCTTAGGGCAGACAATAAAGACTACTATCAGCATCATACAATCAACACGCACGGCTTACGACATCCTTGTTATCCTAGCAGCGCCGACATTGAGAAGCTAAAGCTAATGCCAGTCTACTTGTAAATATATATGCTATATAGTAATACCAACAAATCGGAAATTTGAATTAGTTAAATTAAAAAACCTGTATCTAACAATAATTAAAATCATATTGCATATAAAGAATAGATCTTGTAACAGAAAGAGGAACTCCATAATTATTCCAATATTTATATTATCATCGGCAATGTTTACCTTGCTACTATCATCAACAATGGTCGCCAGGGGCCAAACTGCGACAACTGCTACTGGCTCTCCACCATTAGTATCTACACGTAGTAATTTTAACCTTGGTACAGGAGAATTGCTTCGAGGACACAATTCAACTGACTATAAGGCTATGAATGTTCCATGGTTGCAGTCAAGTCAATGTCCCAAAGAAATGGTTGTCTTAGTTCACGGTATCTGGGTAGATGGAAGTATCGGTGTGAATGCTTTAGAGGATTCATCGGAGATATTTGATAGGGCGAGAATGTCATTAGCACATAATCATTACACAAATCCTCTTGTTGGTTTTAGTTGGGATTCAAACACCAAAATTTCCCCAGATGGATCTGGATGGAACATTGGAAAACTCATAGCGAAGGACAATGGGCCAAAGCTGGCACAATTTATTTTGGATTATATGAATACCTGCAAACAACGTAATCAAGACACAAAAATAAGACTTATTGGTCACTCCATGGGAGCCAGAGTCATTCTTAGTGCTTTGGAAAGTTTAGATAGTAATCAGCAATGGAACAGAAATAACTTTAAGATAGCTTCGGTTCACCTGTTGGGTGCAGCCCTAGATGATGAGGAAGTATCAAAGAACATATTGTATATTGTTAAAAATCCAACGACTTTGTTTGAACTGCCGGAGTGGTTTGACCCTTATGGAATAAAATCTGCTTATGGCAAGGCTATCGAAGATGTAGTACTGAGATTCTATAATCTATATGATCCTCAGGATAAAGCTTTAGGACACCCGCAGCTTTATCAATTTTATGACCAAGACAGACCTTTGGGATTAGATGGTTCGCAGAGAGGGATAGCTGTTCCATCAAAGTATATTCAGATAAATGTTCAAGATAAGACTGCTCCCTTGTGTGACGCCAACGGTGATGGTAGACCTGATTATCCGTTTGAGTCAGGATCTGAAGTTGGTATAGGAGACAACCATGCTGGATATATAGGATTCAGAGATCCTGCGAATCACAATAACTTGTTAGATGATGGAGCTATAAATGTGATAGTAAGTAATTGGAACAATTCTACAGCAACTCAAAAACATTTTTCACCGGAAACAACAACATGCTAGTGAAGGGTCCATAATCAACTATATAAGAAAATGGAACGTGAATATGATGATAATATCAGCAAAAAGAACAAGTATCTTCAACATATACATACAGATACTATAAGGTAGTACATTACATTCCTGCTTCATATAAAAAACAAAGAGAAGATGAAATAAAAGAAGTAAGAAAATCAAAACCTAACGGCATAAAAGAATGTCGTATAAAGGAATCAGAAATTCCTCTACATATAAGAGAAAAACTAACTGGCTGATTACAATAAGAAATATCCCACAAAAGCGTGTGATGCGTTTTTAGAATAAAAAACTTTTTAGATTGTTACTCGCTATTTTAATTAAGACTACTTAATGACCATTGGGTCTAGAGTACGTTGCCTTGGAGCTTGCACCCGCAAAGTTCGGAATGGTAGAAGCTTCCTGTCTGAATTGCTCGTAATTTCAAAACATCTTGTAACAGCACTAGAAGTTCTTAGCATTTCAAACTTTACGTATAGGAATTTCCATAATCTGCAATATACCATGGTGACTTCCGAGATCCTACAATACTTGCTAAAATACCAGAGGGTTCTGTATCCCTAATACTTCTTGATCCACTATACGGAGATAAATATTGGGAATCTAAGGCCAGTAAGTCTTCAGTCTTAGGATCTTGTTCTAGTAGATCTGCAAGTTCTGGTTTAGTTGTTTTAGATCAGTGTCTTTAGTAACATTGTTGCCGCTAGTTATGTTATGTTTCAGTATCTATGATTTTCTTCGCTGTATGTGACGTATAGACAATTTTACCGCCGATGACGGTTAAATCTATCTGTATTTCACTAATCCGTTCTGGTTCCACCTCAAAAGGATTTTCTGATAGTACTATAAAGTCTGCTAGCTTACCTGGCTCCAACGTCCCTCTTATCTGTTCCTCAAATGCTGCAGATGCAGCTCCTATAGTATACCACCTTATGGCCTCTTCTATTGTTATTTTCTCCTCTGGTTGTTCACTCCTAGTCTTCTTCTCCTCCTCCCTTCTTTTGGAATATGATCAAATCCCTCTTTGTGTCAAGCATTAGCCACTAAGCTTAAAGCTAGGCGCCGACTGTTCTGTCATCCTTTGTTCATCTTGTCTCCCTAATTACCAACTCTAAATATTGTCTAACTTCGTCATCATCTAACATTGAAGATTCTACTGCTGTTTCTTTTTCCATAGCATCTGCTTGTTTATGGATTAGTTTTACAACCTTTCGTATAATCTCTGCGTTCTCTTGTGCATTACCTAAACTATCTAGCAGAGCATACTCCTTTGCATATTTTCTGGCTAAATTACGCAATTCTGCATCTTGGGCCACTGACAGTGCGACAGAGTATATTCCTATGCTAAAGAGAAAAGAAGCAAGCACAACAAAGGCACGTTGGATTGCTCCAAAGGGCGGATAAGAATTGTTGGTTATCCAGTTATTGGTCGTTGGAGAAACTAAAATGGTTGATAATGCTGCTATAATCAAATAGTTAATGATCTTATTACGAGAAGAGGTAATTTGCCGTCCAAGAGTTTTTGCTACTAAAATATATGCATAAGCTATTACAAGATCAGCTCCAACCCATCCTGCGGTACCTAGTACCCTAAAGATAAGGAACCTGGGCTCCATATATACAAATTGACTTCCAGTTGTTAATAATTGAGGACCAAATATCCCAGTTAAAAAAAGTACAGGTGGTAAAATTATAAGTGTCCAAAATGTTGCTCTTCCTATCTGATCCTT
>JBKOWU010000021.1:0-10633 GCA_046724555.1 Thermoproteota archaeon
ACACCTTTGAGCATAAAAATAGGGTTTCCATATTTCAATACACTTTATACTGGTGTTTTTTACATTTCTAATATGAAATGCTTTTCAAGAAGCTAGCGAAAACACAAGTTGAACTGTGACCGGGAAAAGAAAATACTTGTCAACCCATAGGTTCATTAAAAAGATAGAGATCACTTTTCTGATAGTATTATCTTTTCTCCAAATGTTTTACCACTATCGTTACTTACTCTAAGTACTGGTTCGTTGCTTGTGGCATTGCGTTCCCACCAACTAACGTACACGTTATTATCTGATGCAGCAATTTGTGCATCTTGTGATTCGCTATTGCTGGAGTTGCTTAGATTGATCTTATCTCCAAACGTCTTACCACCATCTGTGGAAGCTTTGAACATCACTTCGTCATTTCCAGTTTTATTAGACCACCAGGTAATGTAGACATTATCTCCAGAAGTAGCCATTGGTGCCGCTTGCATAAATTTTTGTTCGAAGGTTTGCTGAGTAGCAGATAAGACATGTTGTTGTATTATTATAGTGCCTGTCATTGTTATTGATACAAGAGCTATCATAATGATAACTCCTACTCTTGCATGACTACGCATACTGCTACCATTAAAAAGGTTCTATATAAGGAAAAGATATCTACATATCAATTGTCATTATATGTCTTCAATTCTTTTTTCTCAGACGAATCTTTACACTATTCTATGGATTAGTAGTAGAATTACCTGACAGCCTTATTATCTGACCAAAACCTTTACCATTATCATTACTCACTCGCAGGACAGGTTCATTCATTGTTTGGTTTCTTTCCCACCAGCTAACATATACATTATTACCTGCTGCAGATATGTCTGCATTAATGGAATCAACATTTGGCGTATTACTTAGGTTGTCTTGTTACCAAACGTCTTACCTCCACCTGTCGAAGCTCTGAACATTATTTCACCATTACCTGTCTTATTGGATGGCCATACAACATAGACATTGTTATCTCCAGAAGTAGCTATAGATGCTTTCCTGGAAAAACCCCAAGTGGCATTGAATGCATAAACTTGTTGTATGAGAATTGCCCCTACTGTTGTTAGAAGAGTTATTCCTAGGATAAATCCAGCTCTCGTATAACTGCTCACATTGTTACTCTCTAAAAAGCGTCTATATAAGGAAATTAATTTAAGAGTTCAGAGGTCGGCCTAATTTAATTGCGTCGGCTTTAAGGAAAAGGAAGAATGAAGGGTCTATCCTTTTGTGAGCATTTTGAGACGTCAGAAAGTTGATATTTGCATTGAGTAGCCTTACTATTACTCGCAGCTTCTGCTTGTTGTAGAAATACTGCAGTATACACGGCTGCTGATATAGTAAATAATATTATGGCGAGAAATTGCGCGTCTTTCCTCATCAGCGATATTAGTAGTTAAAATATATTTAATTTAGGTTTTGCTCAAATATTGAGCAGCATTTGACAATATGCAGAGAATGAACGAGAAATGGTTTGATGTTTTTCAAAGTCATTAGAGAAGAATCAGAATGAAAAGCGCTAAAGGGATATAATGGTCAGTTTTTTGAGACAGTTACATTTATGTTATCTCAATCTCTAACTACTTTTTTTCTTCTAAAGCAGTAGAATTTTGCATGGCAGAATTGCCATAGTCATCAGTATTATCAGTTCAATGTGTCTGTCTGTCCATTCTTTTATGGTTCATTTGATTTTCATGTCTAAGACTGTCTAATCTATCTGATTTCCTGCTGACTATCGAGGTCGACCACACTGATTGAATGGATAGGCAGATTATTATTTGGTCAGACATTGTTGTACACAAAAAACCTGTACTACTTATGGTACCTGTTAAATAGTATTGATCTTTCATTATGATGCATGTCATCGTCATCAGGAGAAACTGAATTAACAGACACAGCATATGATATTTTAAAAGTTTTAGGCAAGGATGCGGACTTTATTTATGATACAATCGAGACTTATATCCGAGACGCGCAAAAAGCCAATAAAACAAAGTTAGTAGAAACATGGCAAACCATCAAAAAAGACAGAAAAAGACATATGTATATGCTCAAAGAAGCCTTAGAAGAAGAGATTCACGGGTAACAGGAGCATTGAATAATAGTCAGTATTTTTTATAAATGGAGTCAATGGCTTCCCCCGAATTCCTAGTTGGGGGGGCAGATTATATTACTTTGAATGAGAAATGTCAACGGTAACTAAATGAAAAGAAATATGGATTTGTTATTTTGCTGATAGCATTATCAACTGACCAAATGTTTTACCATTATCATTGCTTACTCTAAGTACTGGTTCGTTACTCGTGGCACTGCGTTCCCACCAGCTAACATACACATTATTTCCTGATGCGGATATCTGTACGTCTTGAGAGTCAGATGTAGGAGAATTGCTCAAGTTCATCTTTTCTCCAAATGTTTTTCCTGCATCAGTTGACGCTTTGAACATTACCTCATCGTTACCTGTTTTATTAGCCCACCATGTTATGTAGACATTATTATCTCCAGAGGTAGCTATTGGGGCCTTTCGTTTAACATCTAAGCCAGCGATTACCGCTTTCCCAGCTATCTGGGCACCATCCTCTATAGCTGCATAAGCTTGTTGTATTAGAGTTGCTCCTACTGCTGTTAGAAGAGTTATTCCTACGATAAATCCAGCCCTTGTATAACCGCTCATATTGTTACTGGTTTTAAAGAGTAATAAGGTCCTATATAAGAATGAGAATATGTCAACTTGACTAGCTAATTAGAATAAGATGGATCTGTTATAAATGGCCGTGGTGCTCAGTATGCCTTGGTGTAGCACATGATATTTTAAGAAAAATATCCTTAATTACTGTTGAACATGTGATTTACTATTTTACTTAATTCGATATTTGGCAATTCTTGAAGTCGCTTGCTTTCTTTTTGTTCTTTTCTTCTTGTACGCTCTAGTTTAGATAGATTGTCGTAGTGATACGTTTTTACCTTGTATAGATTTCCATCTTTATCTTGCCTTAGTTTTTGACATTTTGTTTTAGATATTAATTTTTGACATAATGGACAATATAACAGCCTATGCATATTGTTTTTAGATTCTAATATATGATGATTGTCGTCTTGAAACCACGTCATTTCTTTTTCCCTGCTAACTCTGTGTCAGTGTATATGCTGCGCGGGGAGGAGCCTTAACCTCCTCATTGTTATATAGTTCAGGAAGCGAATAAACAAAACCGACATGAACACAATCATTTCTTTCATCTAGCAAACACTGCAATTCCCCTTCTTTTAGCATCACTTCTGCAATTCTATTACGTTTGTTGTCTTGTAATACAACTCGATTTTGATCTATAGATAATTTTTCCATATAAGGAACATGCTTTGCAAATGCTTCATATCGTAGCATCATCTCCTCCATCATACTTGTAAGATAGCCAGAGAAGCTTCTTACTCCTTTGATCTCTAATCCATTTTTACTTTCCTCATAAACTTCAAAGAATTTTTTGTAGACATGTTCGCTTACTGTAATGGATTTGTATCCTGGTTTCGGCATACTCGAAGTAGTACGGTAATATACGGAACTACGTTATAAGCATTTGGTTAGAAGATTGAAAGCACAAGTAGAGTGAAAAGTAACTCAGTTTAAATTGTATTGTCTATTTATCTTCTACCATGAGTACTTGTCCATGATGATTTATCAGCTTTTGTCGCTGCTCTTCTGCAAGTGTATTAAAATCTTGTTTATGAAATACACAAAATCGCTTTAGGTCTGTGTCAAACCTGGATGGCATTGATAACTCATGTTCAACAAGTTTATCTTTCTTATTGAGATGGAAAAATGGCCCAGCATCAGCAATTACCAAAACACCATTTTCTGCACTGTCAACTAGCTTGTTGACAAAAACCATATGATCATCTGCGCCAAAATGTCCCTTTATAGAATCCATTACTATAAGTGAATCCTCATATTTTTTCATCGTATCCTTATCATCGGGAGCAGGAAAACTATCATCTAGCAAGATCTTTTTAAGACTATCAGTACTTTCATAATGTGGCAGTATAAGAATGATCTTATTTTCTTGTTCTAACTGTGTTTTAACATATTTTGTATACAATTCCCTTAGCACTCTTTGATTTGGATAGACAATAAGGTGATGAGCACCATCCTCTGATTGGTTTATCTGATCCAAAGCTTCGTCAATATGATAGTTGATTATCCTATTTCCCCCGCCATCAAACTGTCACCAAAAATGATACATAAACAATATAAGTATTACAGGAAATATTTCTAGCAGTTTATTGAGAATCTATACTGATCTTCTCTACCACATTATTTAACTGCTGTATGGAAAATGGCTTTTGAAGGAAGGCGTCTACCTTGATATCTGGCAGTAGATTGTGAAATTCTTTATCATTAATCTCAAAGGCGCTCATAAGCACTACTTTGACTTGTTTATCTATTTCTTTTGCTTTCTTTACGAATTCATAACCATTTATCCCTGGCATTCTAATATAAGATAATATAACGCTGCAAGTCTTACAGTTTACCCTAAAATCTTCCAATGCCATCACTGGATCAGTAAAAGCAGATACTTTTTGTCCGTTTATCTGATGGTATACGATCTATAGCGGCAGGAATTTGTCCCAAGTTCGACAATCACTTCATCCTTATATACTCTCCTTTATATCATAAACTTCTTCTTGCCGATCCATCATTTCACCTTAATCATAGTTCCATGGGCAAGTCCAAAAGCCATACTTATTTCTGCATTATTTTTTAATAGGACGCTTATAGTACATCTTCTGTCTTTATAGTGCTAGTATTTTACTGGATAAGTTTTAGGAGTGATTTCATATTTGATTTAATTTATTTTATTTTAAATTAACAAGTCAGAGGCAGAGCAGTTAAAGGAACAGGTATAAGAATTTAAGATGTTAAAGTCAGTTGACCAACTCAAATAACTAAGTAGATCCTCAGGGGGTATGAGGAGTTAAAAAGGATAATCATACTGTATGCTACTATACTTTTTGTAATGTCTGTCTGATGAATATCACTTTGCTATTTGTGAATCATGTTTTTGGTGTGCTACTGTATTTCATAAAGCAGCAATAAAAGAAGAGCAGGAGGAAGATATTATCGAGAGCAGCAATAGTAATAACCTTCATCAAGTATGTCCAACATGTAAAAACAAAGGTATTTCGTTAACGCCTTTATCTAAAGACGAAATGTATAGAATGTCGATTGAAGGCAAACCTAGACTCGATCCTTAATGCTTTAAGAATTATGGTGTAAGCCGTATACTCAACTGCTCAGTTCAATTAGCCATATTTTCGTTTAGTGATGGTCAAGTATTTGAGAAGTCTATCTTTGGCATACCTAACTGACATTAAGAAATAAGAGTTCTTTTCCCATCAAAGTACTATCTATCATTTTATTTTATTTTATGAGCAAGAAGAAAGCGTAATTCTAGGCTCAGCAGCAATTTCGAACCTAAGATGGACACTTAATGCCCTTCAAAACCATCTAATACCACTGTTTAAATACTACAACTCGTCAGTACGGCAGATGGCGAACAACTGACAGTGGCACCCAACATACGTCGCCATGAATCTGCATTGATGACAGCAGCTCATATTTTGATATGTCTAACCGAACAGGATAAAACTATCAAGGAGATTGCTAAGAATTTTGATAATAATTTGGAATTAGTAAATGTTTGGATAGATTACATGATTGGAATAAATTGGATGTATAAGGATGGTAGCGATAACAAATGGATAGTCACAGATAATGGAAAGAAATGGATAGAAAAATACTATAATATAGAGATGATTGACGCTACTGGCAGAACACCTAGATGTGTATGGGACTCCATTCAGATGTCTTAGACCACATGAAATCTATACGATCTGTTTATATACAATTATTGGCAAATTTTGCAATGAATGTCAACACAGGGAAAATCTTTGATTAATTATGATTCCTCAAATTTAATTGCTAAACCACCTGATCGTTCACCATCATCATCACCACCAATATTCATTTTATGTGACTCATGTTATTGGTGTGCAACTTACTTTGATAAGACTAGAATACCGAGGGAGAATAGGTGTCCACAATGTGATGCAAACAATAATGAATTAACTAGCTTTCCTATCATGTCAAATGAATCATTTACTTTTGATTATAATGACAAACGTGGAGTAGAATTAGAATTTAAGCACAGACGAAAAGGTAAGTAGGATACTATCTGCGATGCTATGGTAATTTAGTTTGCTACCAATTGTTGCTGCAACTGTGGAGAAAGATGACTAAATAATTAAGCAAGACAAATAGGAATATTTTACTAACAGTTGGCAGCAATAATAACAGCATTGAGCGACTTTGCATTTATGCGGTTTATGAGCAATAATATGCTTACAACATACCCGTTAGGTCAGAAAGTCGAAAGATGCAATCGATGGTGATGATGTGAACTGGTTTCATCCAGCACTTTCTTAGTACTGAAATCATTATCAAAGATTCTGTGAATTATTGGCTCTCTTATATAGCTGAGATAGCAGCAATGATTCAAATAAAGATCGATGATGATTGCTTTCTTTCAAGTTCTTGTAATCTAGTGGATATGGCTAGAAGTTGATCAGATAGTTGCACTATAGCATCATCTTTTACTTTGTCTCTTTCTCTTAGTGAGCTGTTGAGATCCTCTAGTTCTTGTACCTTGCTTTGTATGTCTGCACCCTGTCGTTCTAGCTGGGGGATGTTGAGAAATGTTAGATACGGCTCAATCTTTTTAAATAACTCAGCTTTCTCTAATTCTTTTTTACTCCAGTATGTTGAACCGCTATGTCCTATGAACCATTCCGAGAAATCAGAATCAGAATAACCTAGATCGGATATAGTAGTCTTTACAAATCGTCTAAATGAGTGAAAGGTTATTCGTCTACGCCTTAGGCTACCGTCTTCTCTGTTACCTTTGCCAGAACGATCTAAGGTATTTGCAAAAGATTCGTGCAAATCGTCGTATAAAGAATGAGGGTCTGGTACGCCTTGATAAATTGCGAACACCAAGTCAGTATCTTTTTTATTCAGTGTTCTATATTCTGTTATTGTTTTCCGGTTTGTTTATGTTCGTAGCATACGCTTCTAGTTCGATATTTATAATCTAACCATGTCTTTAACTGTTGAGATACTTCTTTGGTCAAAAAGACCATTCTATCTGTTTTAGTTTTGGTATTAATCAACGGCACGCATTCCAGTAGACGCTAACAACATTACATAAATTCTTAATCTGAGGTTATCACAGATATTTAATATATCAATAACATCTTCCTTTGATAATGCTTCTTTCTTTTTTCTAACTACCCTCGGCAGCTTAACTTTTATCTTAAACTTCCTAGGACTTATATCGACATCATGATATTCAAGGAAGTTCTTTACTGTCACAATACGCTGCTTCAATGTAAGTGCAGTAATATTGTCATTCATCAAATAAGCAGCATAACCATTTAGGAGATCATATGCATCTTGACTACCATTCTTTATTTTAATAAGTAGGTTATCTATGCCTAACTGGTATTCTTTTGTTATGAATTCTTTAAAATCATTCAACCTTGACAAGTATTGATATGCAGTTGACTCATTCACCGTACAAACATTTCTAGTATACGTGATAATTGCATTATTTGCAGAAGTATGGTTAGGAGACTGCATTTTGTCTTTTGCCGTCATTTTACTAATACTATGTTTAACTGTTTACCATTATATATTGTGTATTTACATATTTTAATGCTGGTTAAATCAGAGTATTCATGGTCTAATGACTCTTGCTGTGTAGTATACTCGTGAAGAAAGCCAATCTATCATTTTTTGCTGCGAAAGCAGCAAGGATATAAGTAAAGAGTTGGTAGGAAAAGGCTCTCCTTTTGCATTGATTGCATTAGCATATCTATAGCAATCAGACAGCATTTTATCGAATATCTCTCTGTATTCTTCTGAATTTAGATTATTTGTGAAAGTTCTCCAAGATTCAGTTTCTTTGGTTAAGACATCTTCATTTGGAAATAGGCTCATTGCGTATTGGAGTCTTTAATAGCACACTTAAGCATTGGAGCTATAAAAGGAGAGGGAGTGTGCTATTATTTCTTACCCTCCTTTTGGACTAGCTACAATGCTATTTGTTGAAGTGTCATCATATTTTATAATGATTATAATTTATTCATCGGCAATCCCCGTATCTGAAGACTCAGAATTACGCAGATCAATTAAAAAATTTGCTATGAATGATTCAAAGCTGCTCGATAGTATAGGAGTAGCACATATGGAACAGGGGATAAACGAGGTGTACTGCAGCTTCACCAACTTGATATAATGTATTGCCTATGATCTGCTTTTTCAACTTCTAAATCTTTAGTCTTTAGCCGAGAAGAAAAAAGTAGTGAATACTACAACGGTTACTCCGATTCCATTAGGTATTGGTCAGAGGCCGCAGTAGATTGTAGGCATTCGTAACGTCTTGATGCGCATCATATACTGCATATGGGCCAATCGCTATAATCGCAAAGACCAGCTTTAGCAGCACAACTATGATGATTATCGCAACAATTACGACTATTATTGTCCATAAAAGGCCTAGAACCATAGCAAGATCAGTTAGTCAATATACTATAAATATCATTTTTACCACACAGAAAATTGTATTTCTTTCAACAGTTGACTCATAACTTCGTCATCTTCATTTCTTTGATCTGCCGTGTCTATATCTATCTTCATCGTATGGTGTATTCCAGTCATTTTTTGGATGAAGGGAAAAATAATAGTCTATATCATCTTTTTCCAGATAATTATTTAAGAAGAATACCTTATATGATGATAAAAATCCTAACTTCAAGTGATAGGATTGTTTTATCTGATTATGAAAAATGAGATATAAAACTCATATATGACGCAGATTATATGTTTATTACCATTTATATGTCTACACTTCTATTTAATATCCATATATGGCATGAAATAAGAGTATTCGTACCGAATCATTGCCACGACTATCGACAGCTCGTGTAAATAATGATATTTCTGATAATTATTCTGACAAACATGTACTAAAATTACTTGACAGCATAAATGTGAGAAGTCTCAGAGCTAGTAAAGAACCCAACTATCAGCAGCCTTTCACTAGCCAAGAGACTTAATATCCCACTCTCTACGCTACGAAGAAGGAGACTTTATTTTACTACCTATGATTTTGCAGATCTTGGCCTGACCGAAAAATTTACAGAAGCTTTATTTTGTCAAGAATGAAACATGATGATTGTAAATAACTGTGAAAATAGGTAATGGATTTGGCACTAGGAAATTTGAGCTCCCCGGGAGCAGGACTCATTATGCTCCCTCGTTATTATTTACTATCAGCGAAATGCGGCTATCAGTAGAACCAGATTTTAGTTCCAAGACTATCAGTTGTGACCAAGAACTGGGGATTGTTGCAGTCCAAGACATACATAAAATTGTACTTGATATTGCAGAACTGCAAATAAAATCTGTGTTTTTTATTACATGTGCTTATAGTACGATTAGCAATAATAATAATACGCCTCCTAACAAGAAGAGATTAGATTTCCATAGTTATTATGACAAACTCCATATTGATCTCGGAAGATTAATAACAGAAGGAACTGCTTTTCACATCAATATAATATACTCCGCAAAGCCGAGAAAAGGTTTTTATTTTGTCGAACCTGATGAGCATTACCCTAAAAAGAATTTACAAGCTTGGACTCAGGGAGAAACAATCGAGTCAAAGTACTGGTTTCCATGCATAGATCATCCAATGGTCAAATTCAAAAGTGAGGTCTCAGTTGCAGTTCCTATGAACTTTATTGCAATTTCAAATGGCATTTTGCAAGCAATAAAAGTTCAAAAGCAAAGATTGAATGAGGTAGATGGTAATAGCAATAAGACCAATAAGAAAAGAGTCTTTACCTGGATAGAATCAAATCCACACCCTGCGTATCTTACGTCAGTAGTCATAGGTAAATTTGCAGAAATGAGAAAGATGTACAATAAAGACATCAAATTACTTTATTATGTACCCCAAGATAAAAAAAATGATGCAGCAAGATCTTTTGAGCATACTGCAGATATGATCAAGTTTTTCGAACAATACTTTGGGATAAAATATCCATACAGTAAATATTCACAAGTCACAGTTGAGGATTTTATGTATGGTGGTATGGAAAACTCTAGCTGTACTACTCTAACGGTAGATACTTTGCATGATAAAAAGGCTCATCTTGATTTTACAAGCGATCATTTAGTTTCCCACGAGCTTGCTCATCAATGGTTTGGCGACTCGGTAACATGCAGAGACTGGCAACATATTTGGCTCAATGAAGGATTTGCAACATATTCTGAGGCATTATATTGGGAATCTAGTATGGGAACTGATGAATTCCAATACTACATAATGCAGACAGCAGACGATTATTTTGATGAAGCTAACAATAGGTACAAGCGACCGATTGCAACAAAAACTTACAAACAGCCAGATGATCTATTTGACAGACATACTTACGAAAAGAGTGGGTGTATTATCCACATGTTAAGGAACCATATTGGTGACAAATATTTCAGGAGATCCTT
>JBKOWU010000381.1:0-19105 GCA_046724555.1 Thermoproteota archaeon
AGCTACACCATATAACGATATATTTAATGCTTTTAGGCTAGCACTAAAGTTTTAAAGTTTCAGAGATAGTCACGATACTGATTAGTATTAGAAGAAGAGCCGAAAGCTTCCATATTCATACAAATGCTTTCGCGACTTGAACTCATGAGCTAAGAAATCCTATCCAACCAATAATAGGTTTGTCTGAGGTTCTTCGCTCAAGGACAAAAAACGCAGATGAGCATGAGTTTCTAGATGTAATTATAAGAAATGCAAAAAGGTTACAGCATCTTACGGATAATATACTAAACCTTGCCCAAATTGAAAACCATTCTCTTAAGTTGAATAAAGAGCGATTTGATCTGCGTGCTCTGATAGCAAATATTCTAAAAGACTATACAAATCAACTGGTAGGAGAGAATGATAGCAATAACGGCAATGACAAAGGTAATAGAAAAGTCAAGTTATTATATACTAACGGACATGGCAAAGCCGATTATGGTAGCCAAAATAACTAGTTATGATATATTTTCAAGCTATTCATATAGAAGATACTGTATATACAATTATGACTGACAACAACCATTCCCACGCTCAAGGTGTTTCTGACCAATAATGACATTGTGTGAAAGATGTACTAAAAATGAAGAATATCATACATGTTCAGCATGTAACCAACACTTGTGTATGAACTGCTTTAACACAGTTCATTTTGGCATAAATGCTCCAAGAGCTGGCAGCTCTATGGTTTATAACAAATGTGTTTTCTGTGGTGAAATATATGCAACTAACGCGAAAGGTGGCGTTTGTGGAAAATGTACGGTTATACTTAGTTGGGCTTCGGGAATGAATTACCTTGCTGCTGTAAATAGAGTATCGGAATTAATAAAGACAAATAGACTTGATTCAAGGCTACGGAACGAGAATTATTGTAAGGCCAACTTTGGTACTCATGCCACTCAAGTAATAATGGACGCAGTTGATAGTTCAAAAAGAATGTAGAATATGAGCAATATGTGTCACTGCTATTACTAGTGCAATAATTTAGAAGATAATGATGACGGTAGAAATACAATAACTACTTTTGTATCTTATATCTACTTCTATAGTTTGTTCTTATGAGAGAAGCTCCTAAGCTGCTGTACTATTTTGTGCCATACAGCCATCTACTAATTACAGACCGATGGATATGTTTTAATAATAAATGCAAGAATTAATTCATTAGATCTATCGCCATTTTTAATTCTGACATTTCTGTTTCTATAGCCTTCTTGTCAGTTTCATCAGTGGCATATTTTAAGAGTTTTATACATGCGTCCAGTTCAGCTAATACTATGTCATTTTTATCTAAACAAAGACTATGATAGGCATCAACGAAGCTGTACGTTACTTTTCTGCCTTTCTTTTCTTTGCAACCACATGTCCTTGCTAAAATTGTTATAGGTACTTCTGTTTCACAGATATTCACATTAATTCAGTAACCTTAGTCAGATAGTGAACCTTCTCTAATAAGAACCTTTATAATATTTTTATTAAACATTCTTCTATAAATTCCGTAGCTCTCTATCACATTTTATAATATAATCATCACTTCTTTGTTTGTTCTCCTATTTTCCAAATGATAAATTTGATTGTTCTGATAAGCATATCTTCACTATTCTCAAAGGCATAATAATATTTTCTCTTTGTGTAAGAGCATCTATTTCGTACCTCGCAGGCAGTTAATTTTAGTGCTCACCATTTATAATGTGTGCCTTTTCTCTATAAACAGCTATTTCTTTCAATACTTCTTTGAACCTCTATATCCGCCGTAGACAATCTTTTGATCATAATCACCAATTCTATAATTTCAAATGTGTGAATTCACAATAACATTAACATAAGATATCTACGGTATTGTTATTGAATGGCATCTAGAGATGAACATATTATCGTATGTAGTATTTGTAGACGAGCACTGATAGTTAAGGATACTATTAACAATGGGCTAGCTTTTCTGAGTCATTTGAAATTAGATCATGATATTACATATACTCCTCAACGTATGACTGAGGAAACACAAAGAGCAAAAAATGTGGAAAGGCAAATGTATGAGACGATGTGAACAAGTTACTAGTATATCCATATCATATCAAATCCCTTGTCCTTTCTTCTACCTCTACCGCATATCATTTTAATTTAGATTCAAAGTGTACCCAGAAAGTTTCTAAAAGACTATTATAGTACGCTATGCATTGTATATAACAAAATTAAGGAAAAATCTGTTCGCCAGTATATCGGTCCATTATTTTGATTGCTTTTGTTGGACAAGTCTGAGCTGCAGCAAGTATCATATCAAAATCTGCTCCAGTTTCTGATCTAACTATTGCCTTTGGATTTAATATTTTATTCTGTTCGACTACAAAGACTTTAGGGGCAAGTGTTTCACAACTACCAAATGCCATACAAAGGGAAGGATCGACAATTAGGTGAAAACGAGCTTTTGGAATATCTAATCTATCTATCGATTGTGTTTTTAATTCTGTACCTACTTGATAATAATTATATTTCATATTATTATTGTCGCTATCCTCCCCCACTACTTTATCTTCCTTGTGTGACCAGTCATTATCAAAGACTGTTTGATCATATTGTCTTCTTTTCTCTCTATTTGAGAGAACCTCAAATGCAGCGTTAATTTTCTTTATCATATCTTCAGCAAAGTCTGAATTGTTTCTATCAGGATGATACTTTTTGGCTAGAAGCCTATACGCAGCCCTAATCTCAGTGTATTTAGCCTTTTCAGGTACGCCAAGAGTTGCGTAGTAACCCTTAGAATCCAAGAGACATATCCGTATATCATATACACAACAACAAACGTAAAAGTGTTTAGAGATTATGTATGGATTAGTAGGCGCGCCACATCCTACTCCAAGTACAGAGGCTTCTGGAATTGAATCAATATCCTTACTCTCATAGCCAAGGAGATTAGTTGACTCTATTGTAGCATTCTCTATGCATGCAGCAGCAATCAGAATTGCCCGTTAACGCCATCTTCCAGTACCTTTCTTTATATTTCTTTAATGTATTGTTGTTGTCCTTGCATCATTTATATGTTTACAAAGGAAACTATTTAAGTTATCAAGAGAAATTAAGGAAAGTAAATGTAGTTATGGAAACAATTGGAATAAGACATGACGGGGCTGCAGCAACAAAATTACCTATGATCCATGATAAACCATCGTGTGATTTCGATGGTTATGATGCAGATATACTTATGAAGGAGACAGCTAAATTGAGGAATTTGATCACAAAAAAGGAACACTTGAGATCTTAATTCCTCTATGCTGCACCACAAGTCCAGTTAGGTATATTAAATTCAGGCATACATTAAAAGGATTTAGCAGCAAGACTTTAGCTATTAGGCTCAAGGAACTCCAAAGAATTGGGGTGCAGAGAAAATCCTATAATGAACCCCTCCAAGGGTAGAATATAATTTAACAGATAAAGGACAAGAACTCGTGGAATCAGTAATTAATTTGCTGCAATGGATGAGAAAATGGAGTTCGGTTAAATGAGACAAGTTTGATTATGTGATATACATAATTATGATAATCTAGATGTCTTATACTCTGGCAATCAACCAAAGAATAACCACTTTATATAAGAAACACAACAGTCATGATAAACAAATAATATCCCTAAAAACAAAGTTGAAGAAATACCAATACAAAAAATGGTTTTATTTAGCTGCATTATAGTTTCTTGGATTAATCTACTGCTCCTAAATGCATCGATACCCAGGAGGCCTATTAGACAATGCCGTAAAGTTATCGCCTGGAGCCAAAAATATTGCATCAACAATTCTTTTTTATGATGATGTGAAAAGTAAGATATCATGGGTACAAAGCTAAACAAGAGAGCTTTTGAACATGCAAAAAATCTGATATCGAGCGGAAAATATGTAAAAGACGAAAAAGACAAGTGGAGTGAGCACCAACCATCTTCCCAAAAAGAAAATAAGTTCATTGAGGAGAATAGTATTTCTGAATATGGCAAATGGTATTTAGGCATTGAAGATGAGGAAGATGAAAAGAACAAGGGACATTACAAATTTCCTTACGGCGATTTTGAGAATGTTCATCGTTGTGGTCTACTTGCTGCTGAAAATAGAGCTGGGCAGTACAAACACGCTGATATTGAAAATGCAGTAGCACACTTACATGGCATGCTTGACAAATAAATCATATGTACTCGTTGAGTAACGAGAATTTTAATTTGCTCCTTTCGGCCGCCCAGGCTCGTACCAAATGCCCAAACAGAGTTCTTATGACATAGAAAGACATAATGAAAGTACCTAATACCGTAAAGTATCACTTCGAAGTGAACTATAAGTTGCAAGTCCTAAGCAATAGAGGAACTAAATGTAAATGGTGAAGACATGTCAAATCCATCCTAAAATAATAATAATCAGAGTCCTCGTCATGTAACAAAGTTTTTCTTAGCTGTCTCATTGTTCGTCATAGCTGTATCGGTTCTAGCCGTTTATTCTACTATTGCTGCATCTGAATATGGGATAAAAAAAAGATGATATGTATACTCATGCCATTGTACACTTAGTTAGATCTAATGATTGGTTAAATGACTATGAAGAAAAAAAGTTAGGAGAAATAATACTTAAGTCTCAAATAGATAACGTGAATATCACGTTGCAAAATAATAACAGCAATCCACTAGATGCTATTAATACTCAAAAACAAGCCATTAATTATCTACATAAATTCAGATCATACATCGATACTTTACATGCTGACAAATCAGTTGAAGGTTCATTGGCAAATCTGAAAACTAAAGAACAAATAGAACAAAGGGAATATGAAAAAACTCTAAACGATATTTCCGAGCCTTCAAACATCATAATGACATATGAGCTTGTCACTATTCTGCTAATTGTAGGCGCAGGATTAGCTGGCACATCAGAAGTTACAACTTTTTGGTGGCGCAGGAATAACAATATTGTTATTGTTCTTGTTTACAGGTAGAACTGTATAGCTTGAGCTTGGCAGGGTACCTTTTACCTGTCAAAGAATAAAGTCTAACTATTACTGACTGGTCCTGCAGCCAACTTAACTTGGTACAGAAATCAGAAATTAGCGTGTTTAGTATTCAGGTTTGAGTACGATGTGGAGAAATTATTAGTGTAGAACACACCAGTGAACTTAACGATCCTACTTTCCCAAGTTGATCGAACGCGTTCATATTCTATATCTTACTGCAAATATATACAATCGTTCTACTACATTGCTTTATAGAAATGTGCATTTGTATTCAGTAATGATCTTATTACGCTGGGAGTATCTACAAATGCATGCATAGAAGTTTTTATTATTATATAGCCGCTGCAGCCACTACCGCAATAGCTGGGATATTGCATCTTATATGGGCCTCTAGTATTATAGGTAAAGCTCCTCCCACATTTAGTATATTCTTTATAGTATCTGGAATAGCACAAGCATTTTGGGCTCTGCCTATGATAAAGCGATGGGGGAGAAAATGGTATTACATAGGAATAGCTGGTACTGTTGTACTCGTCATTCTTTATGCAGCAACTAGAGTACCAAATCCGCTAACAGGAGGAAGACCAGCACCAACAAATGAAATAGGAATATCGATATTGATATTTGAAATTGCATACATAGCCATAACTGCAATGATATTGGTCAGAGAAAGAAGAATAAAAAAGGTCAGCGACAAAGAACAGCTACGATAAGAAATATCGTATTTTTTGGAAATAATCGCAAATGTGGAATAAACACTGGCAACCTTACAGTGCTATTCTACTGCTTTCCAACCAGCACAGGCTTTGATAGCTGATATTCTTTATCACTTAATAGAGTTGAATGGCAATTGGATGTATGTCCAAGACTGTGAAAGTATCCTTGTGATTCTACACTTGACAAAGGTACAAGTCCATCATTAGGTTTTGGAAGCTGTGCATATCCAATTCCTCCTAAGAGTTGGGGACAATTGAGAAATAATGAAGGATTCCAATCACCAGCTATAGTATAGTACTTTGTATTTGGATTCATCCCTACTTTGGTATCTGCTGCTCCAGGTTTCAAGTCTTCTACTGCTGGTTTACAAATATTACTTGATTGTGCTATAGGCGAACCTGCGTTAGGAGTTCCAATCATTATTAGATTTGCAACAGCTTTATTGGTAGAATAAGTACCATTTGCCAAAAATACTCTTGCATCTAATCCTCCCTTGCTATGACCGACAATGCTTACCTGTTTATGAGCAGATCCTGCCATATTGCCCAGAATTTGTTGAACCTGTAAATTTAATTCCTTAGCATGATCGGCAGCAGAACCACATTTGTCATCTGATTTATAAAATGTAATTGGATAAAATGTAATACCGTCTTTTTTAAGTAGATCTTCCCACTTTGACCATACTGATGCATCTGAAGCATAGCCATGTATCAAAAGTACTGGAAGTGGTTTCTTTATGGGAGCAGTATTGGTTGTTTGAAGTTGACCATTAGCTATAGATAGAAACGATCCACTGCCTATTATTATGATCATCATAGAAACTGTAACCATCGGCATTAATTGCTTATTCATGTCTGTCACATCATATACAGCCTACAATAAGTTACATTGATTTCATATAAATACAGGCAGTTTTCGTGAACGTCTAGTTGTCACGATGCAACACAGAGACAATTATTTCAGAGAAGTGATCATAGACTATTTGGTTGAAAAATATTTGAACCGTGTCATAAATGATTCATTAATGATGCCAACTAGTAATAGACATATTTTACCCCGCACGATTATCAGCAAAAAGACAATTAAAAGGATTCAAAATAGAGTTGATTATGAAAAAAGTAGTTTTAAAGAAGGTATGGAAGATACTAAAAATAAGTTCCAGGTAAAGATGAAACAGCAATGGATATACTGTATGGCGACTATGATGCTAAGTACACTGATAAACAAGGTACATTCTATCTACTTTGTTATCTTTCTTGTTTTGTCTAGTTCTATAAAGAAGCAGCTACATCTTCTCTCTTCTCCAGCATCTGTTTGGAAAATCAATCAAGTTGACGTCACAGAGCATGGTTTAGGCTATCAATCAGATAATCTACACTATGTGGTCTCGTTTGGGAACGTGCTGCATGGAACGGACATTTTTCTAATGAATTATCCCTCAAAGACATACCATATTATTACCATAATAAACCTGATACGCTAATAGCACAGGTTGATATAAGGTTCAACATAACGTATAGGCAGTAAAATGACATGTAAGGGAATATGCATGCGTCATAAAGCTTCCTGCCGTTATGCTACTGGAAATAAACGCTGTCAGATATGCGAGCTATTTATCAAATGGGATGGACTGTGGTGTCCTTGCTGTGGATATAGATTAAGAAATGGACCTAGGGGTTTTAAGTTTAAAGCAAAATTAAAAATAAAACAAAAAGAGATACAAAAAGCTAAAAACAAAAAAAGTATTATGTTGATGCCAGGTTAACTAACTAACTTTAAGCAGCCTAAAGTAAGTGAAACACACTCGCCTCTTGCTTTGTAAACTAATAGTTCTTGCTTTATTGTGCGTGAATATTTATATGAAACTCATTGATTCTTTTACCTTTGTTTTGGAATCGGATGCTTGATATTCTTGGACCATCCAATACCAAGTCCACAAACAGATCTTCCCTCTGATAAGACATTGAGCGTGGCAAATCTCCTTGCCAAGGCTACAGGATTGTGGAATAGCATATCTATTACAGCTGTTCCTAATGCAATTTTGCTTGTATTTGCAGCTAGATGGGCAAGCGTTTCTTATGGGTCTAACATAATCTGATATTCAGCAGGAAGGCTCTCATCTGGAGTGACCGAATACGGCGTTTGTGGATTTATGGGCCAGGGAAGTCTCTCGAAAACACAAACAACGCCATTTGCATTACATTTTCTCTTGTGGCTTGCTGGCCAGCTTGTGGGAGTGAAAGACCTATTTTCAGGGTAATTACAAGTTATATTGCTTTTATTAAAAGATAGCATATAAAAATGCAGAAACAGAAACAACATGAGAAAACTTGTTAATTGTGGTTGTGCTTCTTCTCCTGCTTTCTCTAGTTGATGTTTTGATGATTCGCTTTAAGGTGTTACTATACTTAGAAGACAAATCATGAGGAACTGCAGAAGCGGCAGATAGTATGGTCAGTATTAGCACCACAAATAAAATTCAAAACTGCTTTTGAAGACATATGTAAAATGCACGCATTTTTAAATCGGTATGTCTTATTGCATTGGATATCATAATTAAGCATGGATTTGAAGTAAGAGATCGACACCTTTCCGATAGAATGCACTTTTTATAGTAAACCTTTAGAACAACATTAGTTTCTAAATATTGTGATGAGAAAAAGAGCTAGCGGCAGCTTTACACTCTTATCATTTACTAGCCTTATGATTTCAATAGGATTGGTACTTAACATAGTTGTAATATATGTTAGTTTTGATTTGAATTTAACATTAGCTCAGCCTCAACAGCAAAGTAAAAAACAGCAACAGATTACACTCACAGCTATACTTGAAGACCAAGGCGATCCTACAAGATGGAAATCTTTGCTTCAACCTGCCATGCAGGAATTGAAGGCTAGACATCCAGATATGAATATCAAGTTAAACTACATAACGTATCCATCTGCTCAGACTAGGATACATATGTTAGCTGCATTAACTAACCAAACTCCTGTTGATCTCATTTCTGTAGATCAAATTTGGCTCGGAGAGTTTGCTGCGAAAGGATTGCTAACAGATGTTACAAACTATGTGACGAACTGGGGGAGAGCATCTGAATGGTATCCAACAAACTTTGCTGGTGGTGTGTATAAAGGCAAACTCTATGGTATATGGGCTTGGACTGATGTAAGGGGTATATGGTATTGGAAAGATTTATTGAATAAAGCAGGAGTTGATCCAAATTCCTTAAAGACATGGGACGGATATATCGCATCTGCAAAAAAGCTCAACTCAGTGCTAAGGCCTAAAGGAATAGAAGGAGTACATCTTACCGGTGCTAACCATTCTCCGGACATATGGTATCCTTATCTTTGGATGCTTGGAGGAAAGATAATTACACAAAAGATTGGACATCCAACAAAAGGGACGTACTGGTTTCCTGGCTATAATAGTTCAGCAGGTGTTAAAGCAATGCAATTTATCAAAGCTCAAGTTGATGCAGGTATAAAACCGCAGAAACAACATTTCTGGGGCAAGGAATTTGTTGATAGAAAGTTTGCTGTGATGATTGAAGGGTCTTGGATGCCTAATAACTGGTCCAACTTAACAAAACAACAGGTTGACAGTATTGGATTCATTCCAATGTTCCCGGTACCAAATGCAAGTTATGATACTAGTACTTTAATGGGTGGATGGGAATTCAGCATTCCTAAGACATCTTTGAACAAAGACCTGGCATGGGAATTGCTTGCAATAATGGTAGAGCCCAAAATTCTTGCCCCATATTTGGCTGAGCATTCCTATCTTCCAACACAGATACCTATAGGACGTGGCTCTTTTGCAGCAAGTTTGAATCAAACAACGCCGTACTATGATGAATTGATCTCTATGATTAATATTGCAAACGCTAGGTCTAGCATACCAGAGTATCCTCAGATAGCCGAGCATATTCACCAAGCACTCAACGAAGTTTTCTATGGGATAGAAGAACCCAAGCAAGCATTAGACGATGCTGCAGCAAAGTCAGCAAAGGTTTTAGGATGGTAAAAGTACTCTTGTATTTCAAGTACAAATCTGTAATACATTTTCGTAAAGGCACTGGTCAATACCAAGAGCTTCAGCAACTAAATCCAAGTGGCCAATTTTATATGAACGATTAGTAATTTGCCGAGATTATAAATCAAGCATGTTAGACAAACCAGTGATCAATAATTGAAATTAGTCTGTAGGATGAATAAGAACCATTTTTCTATTGATTCTTGATGCTATTTCGTGACGTTGCATGGCCTCTGCTGATCAATGTTAACGTTTAGTCAAGTGAGATCGCTATTCCAATCAAGTCGCCTTTAGTACGAGAAAAAAGGCCGGACAGCTTTGCCTTTAATCCATACTTTTTGTTTCTTTGTTTTAATGCGATCTCTTGTTGTTCTGGAGTTGCAAAAGTTGCTCTTCCATTAAGCCATTCACCTTTGGGCTGTCCTCTCATACCACATGGAACAATACGTACTTTTGAGTTATTTCGTAAACGCATTACCTTGCCAGTCCCTGTTCTAGTTATGATATAAATCATCTTATTATTATGGTCAATTGTGAACCATACTGGTGTCACTACTGGCCGTCCATTCCTTCTGTACGTTTCGAGATTGATATATGCATTTCCAGAAAGCATAGATATCCAATTAGGTGGAGACGATGATGACATATACAGCAAATTTGCTGTTCAGTTATTTGTATTATTACCTTTCAAGGTATCTTAGAGTTGAGACCTGTTTCCAGCTAGTAAAGAAACTCCCTAATATTGTCTCTTTTATTTTTATTAATTAGAGCTTCTTCTACTTCCTCCTTTCCCCATCTTATTATAGTGTTGACGTATTCTGGATAAATTGGCAAAAGTCTTTCATCACCTTCACCCCATTGCTTGTACATACAAAATTTTTTTTCTCCTTCTATGTGTACCCCAAGTACTTTTTTATTCTCAAAATCCATAAGATGGTGGCTTACCACTTTTTCTTCAGGAGCAAGACGAGAATTGTTCCTTGAAACATATTGTAATCTAATAATTATTGCTCCCTGACTCATCATATCAAGTCAAATGGATTACCATGAGGATATTCATCTGCTATCACCGCAGTGGCTCCTAATTTGAGAATATTCCGAAGAGGTCAACATCATATAGCAGCTGCTAGGTGTACGTAAATATATTGATCATGAGGTATGGTAATATTTCTTTGTGAAGACTTTAGCAGTTCGCCATTAGCAAATATTTATGGTCCATATCTATAATTAATTAGTTAATAAATACATTTGTTTGTATTTACATGTGTATTTATTTGCAATCTAGTCGTTAAGTTATCAATTGCCTATTACTTTAATACACAGTTTCACTACTATCTGCATCAACTAAGGAACAGTTACACATTGTTTGGCAAAAAAGAGAATAAAGAAGAAGAAATTAAAAGAAAGCAGGTCAATCGCTTTTACCTTTTATTATATTCGTTGATGAATGAATTATTTGAATATGCACCCAAATCTGGACATGTCAAGATGCCATTTAACGCTTCTTTTGGATTGATTCATGATAAAACAGATTCTGTATTGCTAAAAGGAATTGACAAAAAGACTGGCGGAACATTATACCTTTACAATGCACGAATAATCGGAAAGATGTTTGAGGAAAGAAGAGAACAGATGTTAAATGATAGCACAACAAGTACGTTGTTTAGTTGGCTTGGAGACGTATGTTCCTTATACATAAGACCTTTTGTATATCAGTATGTTGTTAATATACAGCATAGAGGAGAAGGAGCCGCAGAAAGAACTACAAGGCAAATTGTTAAAGGATTTATGAATAAGTTGCTTAATGAGCCTGAACTAAAGTATGTATTAGATAATATTAGAGAAGATAACACAGATAAACTATCCGTATAGTCGTGTACCACCACGATGCTACATAATAGGACTTATACAACACATGTAGTTGAAATTACTTATCAAGCAGAAATAAAGGAAAAGCTAAAGTTAATGACTTTGTATCGCATCGAAACAAATGAACTAAAAATGAATTGCTTACATTAATGGCACAAGCAAATATTCTATCTCCGTGACTACAGCTATACCTCGTTAATAAGAGTGGTATTCTATTTTATGCAATTTTAATTCTTTATGATTTGCAAACAGTCTCAGACATTTTTCACATCTTCGTCTGTGATTTGTACTTGCTCTTTGTTCATCATATGTAATCACGCGATTTGGTTGTCCGTTTGTCTGTTGTGTAGGTTCTACGATTTGGGATTCCGTTGTTGTATTTAACACGTTGTTTATTTGCAATTGGTTAAGCTGGTTGTATACATGTAAGAAGTATATACCTTTCTCAGTTATTGTATAAACCCGATCTTCTTTCTGATACTCTATTAAACCCTTTTCCACCAGAGACGATAAAAATTCTTTTAATTGTGCGTGGGTTAGATAAGCTTTATACATTATTATCGTTTGGGTTGCTCTATTAGTATGGACTATAGCTTCTAGAATTAAGGCTGAAATTTCCTCTTTACTTCTGTGTTTCAAATCCTCATACCTCTAAACGAATTTACTATAACTAATAGAAAGAATGAACTCATTAATAATAGTAACTGATGTACTTTATCACACTATAGCTGATTAGCCTAAGCTTTAGTAGACATTGCTAGTCTGCGATATTCTGGCACTAGGACTTGGATTTTGACATATCTGCACAGACTACTGTGCTCTGGCTAGATTAAAGCATAAAATCATTCCACGGATAACAGGAAGCCTTGTAGGCCATAGTTCTATTCATTGCTCATTCTCTGCCGTTCATTCGTTTAACAACTGCTTAACTGAACCGTCAAGAAAGCCATTTGAACCAAATATGGTCTGTCGTAATACGCCAGTCTTATCGATAAGAATAGATGATGGTGTGCCTCGTAGGCGATATTCTTCAAAGGTCATTGCTGAGAATTCTTTTCGTTCCAGATATTGTTGTACCTGATTATATATTGACGCCCTGTCCTTCTCACTATATGATCTAAAGTCGGGTATATTTGCTTCAATAAAATCCATGATCTTATCATGAGTCAGGTGGCCAAAAGTGAACAATTTATCCATCGCCACTGGAAATGGAATTTTGTAATTTAATTTATTTCCCGGCTGCAACAGACCATATTGTCCTAAGACCCTACTAGGTTCTCCGATTACCTGGCCTTTCATAAGCAAAAGCCTGAGGTTTTCTAAAGTATTCATGTTAAAGTCCTCAAAAGCTGTAGCGAGTCCCAATACCCTTAGACCGCGGTCACGATATTTTGTATAGATATCTATTGCCTCCGGGATTCCATGTGAAAAACAACCTGGACAATTAACTTGGAATACTTCAACAAGGACCACATTTCCCATTTCTTTATCTATATTGGTAGGCGTTCCTTGTACCCATTCGGAAACAGCTAGATTGGGAGCTTTATCTCCAATTCGTGCTGGCATATATATGACTCGAATAACTTGAGGATAATCTAATTTAAACGCATAGCAATAAATATAGTATCTTTTTGACGTTTATGGTATTCCTTTACTTCTGCTTCCTTTTCATTTTATTTTTTTCCAAAAGACTGATAGGGCTTTTTTTGGAAACACAAAAGCTGAAATTTGATTTAGTCCTGATTTATCGGACAATGCGTAATCAATTATTGGCTTCTCAGATAATTTCGTATTAACTCCTTATAATCAAGATGGACTAGCAGATCAGTTGAAACAGTAACATCTACAATAACTAACAACAATATTTACGTATTATCTATTGAGACTTCCCTTAAATTGTATGAGCATCAAAACGGCAGAGAGATGCAAACTAATATTCTAGATATGCAGTCATATCTTGGGTTTTACAATACCTGCCATCAAGCAGGGAATGCAAATAATCTTACGATATAAATCAATACTATAAGAAAGTTAGAAATCCTGACTAAGCCAACAGTTAATAATACATAGTCTGTTATACGTAATAACAAATGGCGCAGATTGAAGCTACTAGAATACGATCGTGCTTGTGTCGTAACTGTAACTCGTCTAGCTGTTTGACAATCCGGAGACACAAAGTAGATAATAGTACCTCTATTCAATTGTGGACCTGTAATAATTGTGGTTTTAACTGGAAGGAAACCTGGTCGTCATATAGCAGGTCTATATGGTGTTAACATTTATAATATATCGGTATCAATTTATTGAATATATTCACGTCCTAGTTTTACCAAAATGTATAGAATATATAATCTATTTTGGTGCAATAGAAGAGTTAACCAATTTCATTATGTCATCAAATGAAGCACCCTTCATAAGAAAGTCATTGATGGCGTTATCGTGATATTTATCCATATCGTTAAATGCAGATCCTCCAACCACGACAGGCAGTTTGTTGTTATACTTTTAATGAATATGTTGAATTAATGTTTCAGATGATTTGATATTTTCTAAAAGGGTCTTGAAATGAGGAAAAGGTGCATAGTGGTTATACTAAAGCAGGGAGTTTCTCAAAGCATTGAGATTTAAACGTTGAATGAAGATAAATGAATTATTATATGAAAGATTGTAACAGTCTAGCAAATTAGACATATATGGCTTGGAGATCTATCCGTAGATAAATCATCCTAAGTTAATTCAAACTTTTAGTTGCTTACCATCGAAAATCTGTAGCATTTTCCTCTCTTACTAATACCTTAAATTTTCTATCATCTTCCTGTTCTTCACATGGCGTCCATGGTCTAAATGTCTGTTCCATTATCAATTTTTACAACAAAAGCGCAGCTCATTTCAGGCATAAAGGCGTTCCCCTTTATCAACAAACATCTATTATAGTACATGTAATATTTACAGTCTTTGCATTGGAATCCCTCTGCAGCCTTGTTTATAACATGGCCCTCTTCATACTCAAGTTTTTTCCCAGTTTTCTTTATGAAATCCCAAACAATATCACCTGGTAACATACCATGACCCTTTGGAGAGAAGAAGTTTGAAATTCCATAATCATTATTAATTTCGCCTTCTACAATATGACAATTTTTTTCGTCAGGTAAATTGAATTTGCATTTTATACATGCATGATTATGATGATCGTTATCATAATCATAATTATAATTAGTGGTTTTCATTTCATGTTTTTCTTGTTCTCTGTAGCCTGCCTCATGCTTTGTCATCTTTTTCTTTGAGTTCAGGACCCTATATAGTGCTGCGTCCTTTATCGCTACATTCTCTTCTTCTTGTTGTCCTGTGGATTTGGCAATGACTGATTCTTCGATGTCAATACGATTAGCACCATCCCCATGACTCTTTACTATTATTATACACCTCGGAGACCACGACTAACTATACAATATGATATTTAAGACCGATGGATTGAGTTGCTATATTGGGTTTCGTAAATAAGGAAAGCAAAGCACTTTGAATTCAAAGTCATTTAAATTGTTTTTATCCTATACAATAAGAAATGTGCTGCAACAGTAGATGTATAGCAAGGATTCTCTTCACCACGAGTAAAAGTCACGGAGAATCAAGAATAAAAACTACTATAAGGAAAAGGCAGCTCCAAAAATATACAATACCAAATGGTATACCTCAAACTGAATTGTATGGAAATTGTAATAGTCGACTTTCAGGTTCATTGTTGATGTTATTAAGACTGATAAGACTAAATTGGCAGCAATACTTAGTTTGCTATTGCCTATGCTATTCCGACCTGTCGTTCCCCTTTTTGTGCTCTTGATAGAAGCCCAGTCACGTCTACACTATAAAATGCTGCAAGAGTAGGGTTGAAATTGCAGGAGAACTTGGCAGTTATTTTATTTTCGCCTTGTTTAACAAGAGTGTATTTGGAGGTAAATTAATTTTCCAATTTTGAATAATCATTTGGTCCGCCAGTACCAGTTGCTGAAGCATTTTTACAGGGTTTTACATCATTTACGATAACATTAACGTGGCAATCAGATATGGTATTATCCCTTGATGTCCCTGATATTTTCAGAGTAGTAGTAGTAGCCCTTGACGGGCAACGTAATCCTAACGCCATGTGATATAAATGATGGTGGCATTTGTGATGTTGATCCTCTTGAGGTTACGTTTGTATTATTAGATAAATTTGCCGCTGATGGGATCATTGGAAATTCCGCACAAGGCGATTCAACAGTCTGGCCTAATGCGATACTAATCTAAGCTATGTTAAGTATAATATTAGAAGGAGTAATTCCAACTAATATTAGCAAAGTTATAGTCCAGTGGAACTTACAATATTATAAATACCACACCTCAATTGAATGATTCGGATACTGTTCATGTAATATTGTTATAAAATCTGGCAGATTATGGGAATTTTACAACTGAAACAATATTAGTTGTCGTTATCACGACAATGTGGGTTTACAGGGTTCAATATAAATAAGCTCAACTCTTATGAGCAAAGTTTTATTCATGATTTGTGCTCTAGTCGTTCAACATTTTTTTTGAATTCATTTTTCCAACCTTCTGGCAAAGCAATTATTTTTATTGCCCGCCTCATTGTTTCAACGTTGTCTGCACGATCTCTTGTAACATAGAGATGAACAATATCTTTTACAGTGACATTATTTTTATCTTTTCTAATAATCTTTATGTTGTCACCAGCCTGGATCTGTCCTTCTCTTGATACTTTAAAGTAGATCCCAGGTCGACCACTTGCCAAAAACCTTCTAATCATGTCCATATGTCCAAACCTGACACCAAGTTTATAACATGGCATTCTAGGTTGTGTTGCGATTAGCTTTGCAGATCCGATTTGAAGTTGATCACCAATGCTGACAGCATCTTCCATTAGTCCTTTAGTCGTGAAATTCTCACCAAACATTCCCCATGTAAGATCGACGTCAGGCAATTGTTTACGCCAGTAATCATAGTGCTCTGCTGGATACGAATACACTGCCTTGTCCACGCCACCATGTACTGTCAAATCAGCTTGTTTGTCACCATCAAGATTAAGCTTTCGTAACATGATAGGACCTTTGACTGGATCCTTAAAAATTGCAGTAGTTATAGTTTTCCCATCAAAAAGCACTTTCCTTGGAAGTCCAACATTCACAGAAAGTACCTTCATTACTAAATACTAGAGATAGATTGTCATTTATAAAACTTCTAGGGAAAAATATGTACTTATAAGACATCTAAATGGTATGTCTTAATTTCGTAAACTACTGATTATATATATTTTTTATTTCATAGAGATGCTTACTATATCTATCAACTTCAGAACAAATAATACAATATGTAATCTAACTGAAGGAGTGACTAAATAGATTGGAAAAAAAGAAGTTAACAGTTCTTGGCTTCGCAGGAAGTCTGAGAATGGGTTCTTACAATAAAGCGCTTCTACGTGCAGCGGTAGGTTTGGTACCTCAAGACATGAATTTAGAAATTTTTGACCTCGAAGGCATTCCTACATTCAATCAGGATACTGAGCAAAATATGCCCACAAAGGTAAAGGATTTCAAAACGAAAATAATGGAAGCTGACGCTATTCTTATTGCTACACCTGAATATAACTATTCTGTACCAGGAGTTCTAAAAAATGCAATAGATTGGGCCTCTAGACCATACGGAGATAATCCATTTGATGGAAAACCAGTCGCAATAATGAGTGCGTCTATTGGTATGTTAGGCGGTGCCAGAGCTCAATATCATCTGCGCCAGATCTTTGTATTTTTGAATATGTATCCGATCAACAGGCCAGAGGTAATAGTTCCATTCGCCCAGGACAAATTCGATGCAAACGGCAACCTGCTTGACAATGATACAAAAAAGTTTTTGGGACAATTGCTTCAGAATCTTGCAAACTGGACAAGGAAATTGACAGGCTGAATAGCATGCCACGCAACATAGGTTAGGCATTAACTAAATTTGTTATTGTTCACTGAGGTTTACAGACTCGTGCCAAAAATTATTTGACCAAATAACCATAGGTACGTAAATGACCGTTAGTTTGTGATGTCTATACAACAAACAATGTTATGTTATAAGAAGATGCCAAGTGTCAATAGAATTTTGTCTTAGGACAGAATTGGTGGGATGAACATTTTCAAACTATCATTTCTGCACTCATAATAATAAGCCATTGACATAATTGTCTGGTCCATAAACGGAGGTCCAATTATTTGCGCAGCTACCGGCATTTTGCCTTTGGTTAATCCTATTTGGTATGCTAATGGCAGGAAGCCCTATGCCATTAAATAGAGTTGTAGCAGCTTCGGCGGCGGCACCGGCAATCTTGACAATGGCCACTGCGGCACCGGCTTCAGCAGCACCAGCGGCCAACACGGCAGTTGTGCTAACAAGTAACAAGACAAGACTATCGGTAACCCTCCAAAAATTTCCCATTTGGATTGCAACCTATCCTTTTTTTATTTTTCAGATTAACCAAACTAAAGACACTGCACACAAGGCCTTTTTTTGTTGTAAAAACATAATTACAGAAGCCACTTAATACAATCCTTTTCAGGCGAAATTATAACTGCAGTATAATGTCATATGAAGTATTGGTTGGTTCGAAATGGTCAAAGAAATCAAAAAAGAAGCTGTCAGAAGCCAAGCTAGGTAAGCCTCACCCGCATAAATCGCACCCAATTACAGAGCAAACGAAGCGAAAAATATCTCTCTAGCTAATAAAGGCAAACCAAAGCCACCACGCACTGTAGAGCATTCAAGAAATATATCGCAAGCAATGAATGGACCTAACAATCCTAACTATGGCAAAAAGTTCTCTGAGCAAACTCGCCAGAGGATGAGGGACGCTCATGCTAAAGCCGGTAATGGCAGGAGAAAATACAAGGTTCCCTGGAATAAACATAAACATCTTTCAGAAGAACACCGCAAACATATAGCTGCATCTAGACATGGAAAACCTTACCCTCACAAATGACAAGGTTTCATTTGGCATGAAGAGCTTTTTCGCTTGCTGTCTATTCTATTAGCTAATCCTCTTCTCTAAATTGATAAAATTTCAAAGCAAGTCTAAAAGAATCGAATATGTCATTATATGATGTAGATTCTTTATCGAGTATTTGTTTGCTTGTTTTTCAAGCTGTAATATTTAGAACACTGTTAGATATATCTTTTTGGTACGGCCAACCTATGAAAACCGATATATGTATTACCAAAAATGGTAACGTTATGTTGCAGTCCAGAAGGACAGATCGCAACATTGTTTTAGAGAATAACATCCCGCAAAAAGAAGGAGAAACTCATTATAATCTTGCTCACGATCTTGTGTTTTGGTGCGGATAGATTTGAGTGATAAGTCTGTTTGTTGACAGACAAAAGCTCAACGATTATGTTGTGATGGTTCAGTATTGACTCCGCACTACTTTGCCAAA
>JBKOWU010000274.1:0-1786 GCA_046724555.1 Thermoproteota archaeon
TTGTCTAGCGGCGGAAAAGAAAGAAGAAAAAGAGTATTCTTCACCATCGCAAACTAGTCAAAGCAATGCTAATCAATGTGATAACATAGGGACAGCAAGCGAATCAGATGTTTCTCCGAACACTCCTAGAGCAGATGAAGCTGACCAGTAATATCATTATCAATAATGAAGTTTATGTGAACCAACTAAACAAGAAGATTTTTGTATAACTTTGCAATAATATTTACTATGCCAGCAGCGTGTTTGGCCAGCATTGCTATATTTGCAGGTGGTATGGCAGCGTTATATGGATTGGATTGGTACAAAAATAGAAGAAGACAAAATAGGAAATTAACTAAAAGGGTAGTAGTAGTAGAGGAAGGTCATACTAGAAAAGAAGAAGAAGAACAACAACCAGTCGTTGAACAAGTAGCTTAACTAACATACATCTAAAAATCGCATTCAAATGCATGTAGTCTGCTTGCATTAAGAAAGCACTAGTGTACGTACCATATATATCGGGTTTAGTCTTGTTTCTCTTCTTGTTGCCTTTTCAGTAAGTTTTCAGCTTTATCATGACATAATAGTTCTTTTAGTTTTTCTTCTTCTGATTTTTTGCCTTCCCAAGAATCCATCATCTTAACTTTGGTATCAGGAGAAGAATCCTTTATAGACTCTTGAACCCTTTTCCTCCAACCGGATGGCAAGTCCTTTGGTCTAAATACTGCTCCCATACTACAGCTTATACTGAGAAGACTCAATAATTAAGTCATACTAACATGCAAACTAACTGCAATATGACTATACTTCTCTAGATTTGAGATTTGAGTAGCCATAGTCAATAATAATAATAATAATTAACACTTTATAGAAGAATCTGATAATATTGCACATTCATCTGAAGAAGAAAAGAATGAACATGAATTAGAACTGCATGTCTAAAACGAAGCAAAGCGAATATCATGCATCATAAAAATTCAGTAAAAGTGTTTGGACTGCTATAATGATATAAGGTGTTTATAGAAGAAGCAAGATGAAATCAGCGGCTCATTAATAAGACCCAGGCATTATGAAAATGCTATGTTACCCGCTCATATTGCTATAATTGTAGATGATGATAGAGATGTGAATTTAGTTCTTAGTGTCACACTTAAATTAAAAAAATTTGACGTACATAAGACCTACAGTGCAGAGGAATGCTTGAATAAGCTTAATGAGCTAGGAGGAAAAATAGATGTTATTTTTGTAAATGGTAAAATAGCAGAAGATAGAGGAGCAATGCTAATAGTCAATATTAAACGTATCAATTCTGATATCAAGGTATGTGTAGTTGCAGAAGACGAAACAGCTAAGACTAGGGTTTTAGATTATGGAGCAGACGAATTTATGACAAAACCAATTGGAATTGAGACTATAGTGTATAAAATGATGATGCTTTTGACAACAAAATATTCTAAAGTAGAGAGGTAATGTCTACTTCTTGATTATAGCTCCGTATATATGATGGAGAGAGGGGAGTTCACAACTACCAAGGTTAGAAACACACAAACTGTAAAAGCTAACATAGTAATATTTGCAACGTCAAACAGTACTGAACGATTAAGTAAACCGCTGCTCAGCAGATTCACTGTTTTTGAAATTCCTGAATATACATACAAAGAGTTTGAAGCAATATCTGTTAGAATAATTAAAAAATTGCCTCAGAGCACAATAATACAGATAGCTTCATCTGTATGGAAAACAGGTAGTAAAGATATAAGAGATGTCTTGAAGATTGCCAAGCTATGTAATCCTACTGATACAGAAG
>JBKOWU010000221.1:0-3713 GCA_046724555.1 Thermoproteota archaeon
TGTGGAATTGGCCAGTGGAGCTGAGCATAGGAATAAGAATATAGCGATATGCTCATCGTTATCGGTAATCATAATTGAATCGTTAAGAATCTATGTTCTTTATGAACACAAAAATAAGACAAGAGGCAGAAGATGACAAAATTAGAAAGTTAACAATAGTTCAATTTCTCTATTCTGAATACCTTTATATCGCTTAGGGATTTTTCGACTTACTATATAAAAACAGGGCTTTGCAAATATTTTATCGATTCTAGCGTGAGAATTGGTGAAATTTTTGGAATCCAATAGCCAATAGTAGACGTACAGGAAACACGGAAAGTGTGCTCAGTTGCTTGAAGGCAGGATCTGTTAACAATTAAAGCTGTCACTTCTTACCTAGATTCTTCTAATACAAATGGATTTTTGAGTGACGGTAACATTCTTCTAAAGAAGCTTACAGGCAGAAAAAGGCAACAATTGTCAACATTTTCTGAGCTCATCATATAGTTTATCTATTGTGAGTTTATAGTTATCAAATAATTGGAAGTTTGCTATAGGTGTGGGGGGGTTACCGATATTACTTATGCCTGTGATCATACACAGGAAAGAAAAATGTGTATGGAATGCTATCAGTTTATTCATTGGGCTATTAACAACAAACATGATGAGATAGCTAGAATTTGATAGCATGAATGTGTGCTACGACGTCTAACTGTATTAAGTATAATTTGCGGGCAGTACCCTACAAAAGGCATGAGTCTAATCCAGGTTAACTTCTTCCTCTGCTGACCTTATATCAGTCACACATATAGCTTCTAATCCGTCTTCTTTATCAAAGACGGGGTCTAATTTAAATGAAATAACCTCCGATACAGCTTCTCCCAATGTCATTGATGATAGTTGTCCACCAGTTATACTGTCCCATCCTTCAAATTCATCAGTTGTTGGTACATCGCTGATCGTTGCTATATTATCGTTGATTTCTACCTCCCCTGGAGACTGCCATGTAATGTCTACTATTCCTTGATCTTCTCCACATTGCTCAACATCTCCAAGCCTTACAAGATGAGTATGCCAGGTAGGATCCTCCATATAGCTTTGCTCTTCGCTGTCTAGTACTCCCGAATGCGTATGGGCAACTAGGATAGCATCTCCGTCTTCTGTAAGAATTCCATAACCAAATGCTCCTTCGCTTCCATCGGTTGGAATTAGTAGTCCTTCGACCATCAACTCGGCTGTGAGATCATCATCCTCTATTGAGACGTTAGCTCGTTCTATAGTGAGGAAGCTTTCTGCTGAAAGTGCAAAAACCAGGGGTATATCAAATACTGTTCCAATAAATCCAGCTATTATGATTAAACCCAGCTTGGGCCTCCCCTTCACTTCATTATCTCATTAATATTTACACTTATACGAGTTAGGATTTCTTTGTATGGATCCAGTCTTCATTTAGGTGTATGTCAATAGCATGCAGTGTCCTTAGTGTGATGTGTCAGATTTTAACTATTGCAGTAACACTGTCACAATAATTTTAGTTGCATTCAGCCGACTGCCTTAAAAAAGAAGAAGAAAAAGACCTAGCAGCCATGGTCTTTTACCCAAGAATCGGTAGCAAATTCACTTGTTGAACACTGCTGCATGTTAAGCCTTACATAACCATTATCCAAAAGCTCCTCGTTCAGGTTGCTTGATGAGCAGTATACCCTGGCTATGATGTTTGAATCAGCTGATGTCAGCAGTTTGTCATCCTGATCCACTAGCACCGTGCTACCAAGGCAGAGGTCTCGTGTAAAGGCTGTAGACTCGGAGAACCCTTCTTCACTTCTCGAGGGAGCCTCGATAAGGGCAAGGTCAACCTTATACACACTGCTATTTGACCTCACATAAAGTGTGTCTCCGTCTACTATTCTGGTCGCTACACCTTCAATGCAGCCTGCAGACCCATGGCATTCTGCTACTTCCGATCCAGAATACATACTATCTAATATTGTGTTGAGAGTTTCGGAATGATCATTATTATTATCATCATCACGATTGGGGTTGTCCCGGGCATTTTCTACATTATCCAATATTGTACTGAGAGTATCTGGGATATGATCGCCGCCATCATCACCATTCGAGTTGCCCTCGGTATTTTCAACAAACTGCCACTCGTTATTACCATCAGGGATCCTTTGCCATGTATGGCTATCGTCGCTCCTATCAACAAGGGAAGGTGTTCTATCCAGTATATCGCCTGCTGCATTTGCAAGGACAAGGCTCTCTACAGTGTTTGATAAGATCTGTTCTTTTAGGTCTATCACATATGTTTGGCCAGCCTCAATTATAACATCGGGGGGCAGCTTGATCGTTGCAGATTCAGAAGCAGTGCTTATCTGAAAGTTGCCAATGTTAATGTCAACATCCGTCGGGTTATACAGCTCAAGCCACTCTTTTCCCTCATCGTACTCTCCTGGAGGGTTGAGCTCGATTTCGTTTATCAGGAGTGCTTGACTTGTTGTGAGAGAAGAAGGAGATGAAGTAGGTGACAACGATAATGAAGATGATGACGTTCTATTAGTACTGCTGCCACCACTACCACTGCTGTTATCGTTGTCACTGCCAATGTCATTGAGTTGTGGAAAATTGCTGTCGTCGTCATCGTTGCCATCTTCCCCTGCTCCTTGGTCTCTGCCTGTCATATTAGCTTCGAGATCGACGATATCGCTAATGGTAATATTACGAGCTGTATCTTGCCCAAATCCGCTACCAACGCTTCCTCCGACTGCTATGGATAGTACTAACAGTAGCAATAATGGCAATGACAGGGAAATATTCCGTGCATTTATTGACATTTATTGACATTCCTTATACTGTCGTACTATCAAGAAATGCTTTAGAAAATATTAACTATTATGCAGGCTATCTCTAGGGCGATCCCTAATGCACAATTTTAGTAACGAAGGATCTTTCATGGTGGACTATTGAGCTTACAATGTGTTGCCACAAAACAAAATGGTACTAATGCAAGTAGATGCTTTCAAGATGTCATACTTCTCAATTTTCTCAATAGGCCCTCCTTCAGCCTGTGGCATATGCCCCTGCCTAAAACAAAACACACATCTGATACTCTGCATTGCAACTCCTTCTAGAAGCATAATTGGGATAATTTAAATAGAAGAATTTTTAGTTAACTCTCACAGTAGAGTGAAACCTAGGTCACGAAGCAATCCATATGATGGGAAATATTTGAAAACTAATTGAGATATTTTCTGCACTAAAGAACATTAACTCGTGCTAACCCATTGCCCTTCTAAAGCTTCAGCTTCTAAGCTTCGAATAGAGCGGAAAAAATTCATAGCATTTCAACTAAAATTAGTTAGCAGCGACTGCCTTTTCCACTTCTTTAACCATTACAGACATGCGTAATGGCTTTCGCATAACCCCTACAATGCACCGCCGTTCCATAAGGCGATTAATTAAAGTTTGTTCTAATTCGTAGGCGCTGATAAGGAATGTCTTTACTCCATTTAGCTCATGTATCTTGCAAGCTACGACGTCTCCTAGCATGTCTCCAAGTTTATAATCGAGGAGAAGAACGTCCACCTTCTTTCCTTTCTGCTTCTCGTCAATAAATTTCTCTATACAACCCCTGCCGGATTCTACAGCAAGAACATGATAGGTCGGCTCAAGTACGGACTTGAAAAGGTAAAGCAGGTCTGCCTCATCGTCACAGATCATCACCGTTCTACGGT
>JBKOWU010000207.1:0-8058 GCA_046724555.1 Thermoproteota archaeon
TGGTGTCGCTGCTGCTGTAACTGCAAGTACGCAAGTTCCAAGTATATTCGCATATATTGGATTGATGATTTTAATTTCCATTCCAGCCGCGGTTCTATCAGTTGCATCATACAAAAGAACACCGTATATAAAAGCACTTGCAGTTATTTTTATTGGAGCTGCTGTAGTAGGAGGGGTTAGTTTTTATCTATTTGGACTAGCTACTCCAAAGGCATCTAGCTCACAGACTAATGGAGGTGGAAACTCTACTAATGCCTCTTCTTCTGTTACTACAGCAAGTCAATCACCGCCAAATCTATCTCAAATAGTAAAGGTAAGTATTCTTCCTGGCGCATCTGCTCAAGGTAACCCTAATTATGATCCTAACAGTCTTAATGTCAAAAAAGGAGCAGGAATACAGTGGACCAACAATGATAATGTTCCGCATACTGTAACCAGCTCTGCAGATACAGGCAAATCCTTTGATTCCTCCATCATCAAATCAAAAGGTGTCTTTACACTTGACACTACGAAGCTAGGTGATAAAGAATATGATTACTTTTGTACTATACATCCATTTATGAAGGCCAAATTCACTATTGGTGGCGCTGCTGGTGGTGCTACTGGCGCTACCAAAGCCTCTGCTACTAATACTAGTGGTTCTGGCAAAAGCTAACAATATCTCTTAGTATTTCTGTGTGCAGACGGTTTTAAATAGAGCAGATTGAATGGATGCATCATTTACATTATTATTATTATTATTATTATTCAAAAATTCTTCTACCTGTCAACTAGAATAAGCACAAAAATTAAGAATCTTGGTTCTACAGCACTTTCTTCTTACATTTTTTGTCAGTGTGACGAATATTCAAAGAACCTTGTTTCGAAGATTTTTGTCATTTTTGTTTTTGCGCAGAACTATCTCTATTCTTCTGCCAAACCATAATTCTGCAACTCCTCCACTTGACTTTATCTGTATCAAAATCATACCTGTAGTTCTCTCTATTTTCCTGAGTGAATTAACATTTATGTGATAATCTCTGGCACCGCAGACAACAAATTCCCAATCTTCTGCCGATGCATAATTGTAGCTAAAGTTTCTATTGACATCTATAGAATGTCTTATCCAATCAATGCATTCATCTATTTCTAGCTGAGTTAATTAGATCACTACCACTTCTTTGGTGTATTCATATTATTTTTAAGCAATCAGATACTCTAATCCAGAGTATGATCATTAATAAAAGAACTAGTTTAAAATTGAATGATAATTAAATAGAATAAAAATTATATATTCTCTATAAATGTTACAAAAAAGTTTTCAATGCATTAGGTCTATGTGTAACCGAAATGCATATCCAACATGTAAATTAACATAACAAATCTTTTGAGTGCCTATGATTGAAGAAAGGACAGTTCATTTCAATTTTCTAAAACAATTTGTAGCGGTAAGCGGTCATAATTATTATTGAGTCTAAATCCCACTGTAAAATTCTGTACTACAGTACTTCTATTAAATAACTCAGTAGAATGGACATTTCAATGAGCATTTGGTATCTCAAGAAACAAATATAGAATTAATAGCTAGACAACTATGCAAATAATAATAATAATAATAATAATAATAATAATAATAATAATAATAACAGTCACTAGGCTACCAGAGCAATAGCATTATGAATAATTGAACTTACAAATTTCTGAAGATGATAGACAACATTGCATTTTTAAAATCAGATTAAAAGGATCTATGTATATTTATTTTCTGATATTAAATCATATTCTAGGTTTCGAAACACTTACTGTGTAACGTTTAATGTGTAATATCTAAAAACTTATCATATTAGTATCGTCAAAGATAGTTATCAGATTCACCACAAATGTATGCTAGCAGGAAAAAGATAATACTAAAAATATTTTCTGGATATATCACTATCATGAAATACAATCATTTTTATCTTTGAGCCGAGCCTACAAAATGCGCTTGTTCGGCAAGAAAAGAGAAAAACATGCTCTTTCTGAAAGTAGTAGGTCCTGGTATGATGATATTGCTACAAACAGATTCATATTCAATTCAAGTTTAGCTGTTATAGTAATTCTTAGTATTCCTATTCTTTTCACCGTTGTAGCATATCCTGATACTTTTAGCCTTTCGTGGAATCAAGGACGTGGTGGCTTTCTCTTTGCAATGGTCTTCATTGTCATGGAGCTGTTTGGTACACATTATAAAATCAGCAGCAGGAAAATATGCATAGTAATTAGTTTGTCAGCAATTACACTAGGATATTTTATATCATTACCGTTTGGTTTAGGAGATTCAATTATTTCTGCTGCACACTTCTATAATGTTCAGCTAGTTGATAGCTGGAAATGGATGTGGGACTTTATCGTAATGGGACTTTATGTAGGCTCATCCCTAGGAGTATTATTTGGAAAAAAATGGTACAAGATCGCTCCTGCAGGAGCTATCTATTTAATCGGAAGTGCAGCAATTCTATCACTTGATGCATTTTTTCCTTACGACAGCCTTGGTCCTCTCCAACTAATTGTACCAGGTTATCTACAAATAGATCAGACTGTAATAACGTTTATCGATAATCATATAATGAATCTAGGGCCAGGTATGCCTGCGATTGCCAAAGGTAATCTATTGTTTTTGAATGGTTTGCATGGACCATTTGCATTACAGGTGTTCTGGCCTTCAGCAGGTGTTCACAGTATGATTATCTATACGCTTGTGATGCTTGCTTTCCTCTTTAAATTGCATATTCCTATTCAAAGGAAAATTATATATTTTTTAATTGGTACTATAGGAACAGCAACAGTAAATTTAATCCGTATAATTTCATTATCTATGTTTGCATTGACAATAACAACTAATGTTCGTGAATGGGAATCATTTCATTCTGTTGCTGGTGAAATCATGTTTCTTCCTTGGCTGGGAATCTATATAGTTGTCATCATGTATATGGAAGGTAGAATAACACGAAGATTACATTCGGTAGTAACAAATTCAAAAGCGGTCTCCGCTAGTACAACACTTACTCCGGTAGATCATTTGGACAATAATACTTATGATTCCCATGGCGCTGCCAAAATACATCCAAAAGATTCTATCAAGAATGATAAAGATCAACTATGAATATAAGCCTGCCTATTTTAATTTAATAGAGTTCACTTCCTTGATATGTGAAATCATGTCCTCTTACTCATCATCATTTTTATTATATTAGTAATTGATCGGAATTATATACAATAATTGATTATTCAAAGTAAACGTAGCATATGCATATTATTTTTGTGTATACCTCTAATGTTATCTGCATTTACTCATTTTTGGAACCCTACAGGATTTCCTATTCTATACTTTGATGAAGGTATCTACATGCGAAGAGCAATGCATATGCTAAATTATCAAGGACCACAAGAAGAATCAACATTTTATGACCATCCATATTTTGGACAATTATTTTTATCAGGAGTATTTCAGATTATAGGTTATCCTCATCTATTCGTTACTGCAGCAGGTGGTGACCTAAAACATATGGTTGAAATGCTTTATTTTATTCCGCGCATTTTAATGGGAATACTCGCTGTTGTTGATACTTTTCTTATCTATAGGATATGTGAATATTGTTATAATAGAAGGGTTGCACTAATATCATCTGTTTTTTTTGCAGTAATGCCATCTACATTCATGTTACGATGGATATTGCTTGACAGTATAGAGCTTACTTTAGTGTTATTGTCGATATCATTTGCAATATCTGCACGAAATTACAAAAATAGCTATAAGAATGGAAACGAAATAAGCAATTTAACAATAGTGTCATCAGGTATTTTTATGGGATTTGCAATATTTACAAAAATCCCAGCATTCGCAATGATTCCAGTAGTGCTCTTTATTATTTGTAGACAATATCATGATAAACATATCATAAGGTCACTTTGGCTGTGGTTCATTCCTGTAATATTAATACCATTAATTTGGCCAGCATACAGTATATCGACTGGTACGTTAAATTTCTTCACAGATGGTATTTTATGGCAGACTCATAGAGAAAGTCAGCCATTATTCAATTCTATCTACGTCTTTTTTAAAAATGACCCGATTTTATTGGTAATTGGTATAGCCGGCATATTTTTTGCGACCATAAAAAAGAATTTCGTACCTTTCCTGTGGGCTTTTCCATTGATGATTTTCCTCTACTTTATAGGGTATGTGTCATTATATCATCTAATTCCATTAATTCCATCTTTTTGCATTGCGGCTGCAGTATTGGTTGAATGGCTGTCAAACAAAATAAGCAAAAAAGAAATTCAGAAAATCCCATTTCCATTTATCATAACTTCGGCAATATGCATTGTAGGATTATTCAGTACTACTATGTTGATAACAACAAATGTTAATTTCGCTTACTTCAAAGCAGCAGCGTTTGTTGTACAGTATTTAGAGAATATTAATCAGAGGGATCTTTATAATAACTATAATAAAGTTAGCGTAATAGGTGATGCATTTTATTTATGGATACCACAGTATATATTTCATCTAGATCATGATTATAAGATATACTATGATAAGACACCATATAAAGCTGAAAGAGTACTTTTGATAGTTGATCCTGGCCTCATTATGGCTATGTCAAGAAATGATCTTGCAGCTAAACAAATTCAGAAAATTTACTATGCTCCCAATAAAATCAGCCTGGCCAGTTTTGAACAAACTGAGAATAAAGATGGTAAGATTTCAATATATGAATATAAGTCAAATGACACGAAAATAAAATGAACTGAGAAGTACTTGTTATTACAATAGTAACAATCATGACTGTACGTCGCGAGGTAAAAAGCGACAAAAATGGTGATGGCAAACTTGTTGATATTATTGCAATTCCTACCCACCGCTAGTGATCTAGATAACTAAATGCCTATAAACAATATGCAGGTCAAAGAATACGGATGTTCCTAGCGCGGTCATAAATGGATTAATCAAGTCAATGGTAGGGATGGACCTATTCCAGAAAGGTGTGCTCAATGCAAGTGGCGTAATTGGAATGAAGGAGAAGACGAAAAGACTAGTCCTGAAGAAAATGGTTTAAGAAGGCGTATAAAAGGTTTTGAAAAATTGTACAAATTTGTAGAGTTTCATTGGACTGAATATTTGAGCCGTCCTCCAAAGTTCGTAACCATTGATTGGCCTGCTGGACTAACCGAAAAATTCCTTAACCTTAAGCCACGACCAACCATAAGAGAGTTAAGGCGCGTGATATATCCACCAGGACTAGTAATAAGACCATTGAACTCACAAAATGAATATACTAGTAGAGGTTATGTTCCAGATCCAGATAAGCCTGGATGGCTCAAATATGACAAGGAAGAATATATAAAAATTATACAGAAAGAAGCATAAAAACGTATTGAAGTTATGATAGAGATTATAAACTCAAGAGGTGCCCACTATGACCTTGCTGATGGATTAGAAAAACACAACAATACAAAGCTAAAAGAAGAGGACGCAATTAGAAGTTATGTTTAGTATGTGTAGTGTAGCCAATTAGTCAAGTTTCTCAAATGAGATTTCTAGCGTCTGCACAGAGTTAGATACTGAGCTCATGGAACTGCTTGTACTCCATATTGTTTTTCTGACAATTAAGAAATGTAGTAGAGAGTAGAGAGTAGTTTAAAACTAAATGCAATACATATGACAAAAATAAGACAGTGAGCGCATCAAATACATAATATTCCTAAAAAATCAAAAAAACGAAAAGCACAAAAATAAACCAAATCCTTATAGGTTCGATCCTATTGCTGTACTAGAATCGTAATATCTGGATATTGCAGTAAAATATGGCAACCAAACAGAGATATTGTTAAAACATCGGTTGACTTAATCTAGCACTCACAATGACAAGAAAACGAATATAGCTTTCTATAGTTTGGTTTCACGGTCTTTTTTCTAGCATTGAGGTGTGTTGCATTTAATAGTACTCATATTAATCAGGAGGCATTAAAAGGGGTTGGATGTTGAGTGCTGTGATTTATCTTATCGCAATTCAGCTGGCAATAGATTAATGTAGAAGTGGTTGTTGTATGATTTGGGTCAAGGATTATTCTGATATAAAATTTACCTCTTGATAAGAATGTATTGTATATATCTACCTGATTTTCATCCCCAATAGATATGTATATTTTATTCGCTCCGCTTTCAATCAGAGTAACCTAGTTGGAGCTATTTTGAATAATCCACAATCAAAAGGGATTTGATTGAGCAAATATTAGCTAAATTATTTTGCAATTATACAAAATTCCAGCTTACATTATTATATATATATTTCATAATTAAGTAAAATAGTGCTCTTTAATACCGAATATAAAAGGCCGAAACTTCAAAAAATTACAACATTTAATACAAAATTATATGAATAATGTTATATATGTTAGTTATATAAATTTTATACCTACATCCATTAATACAGTGAATAATAATATGATTATATGGGTAAAGTAGCAGAGAAACTTAAACAAAAATTAACAGGTGCTAAAAACAAAGTGAAGGGCGCCGCAGATAAAACAACTAGCAAAGCTAAAGAAGGTGCTTCATCTCCTAGTACTTCAACTAAATCTAGAACCAACCAACAGTCTAGAAGATTCGAAGAAGGTGGTCCGGGAACAGAGATTGGTAGAAAGGATGACCCATTAACTGAATACAGAGAAAAAGAGCCAATGACTCCTGCAAAAATAAAGGAGCATGAGCCAACAGCTGTAAAAAGAGAAATGAGTGAAAAAATTTCTGAGCCAGGTCAGACTAAAAATAGCCAAGACGCCGCAGAAAAGGCTAGACGAAGCGGTATGACAAAAGGAACTGCTGGCGCTGCCGAAACGGGTAGTGAATACGAGCAAGGCGCTGCTGGAGCTAACAAGTAGTATATCGAGCAAAAACAAAATCTATATTTGTATTATCATCTAATCTTATTTCTTTTTCGATATACACATTTATATGCTACAACATATACAAAGAAAATAAGCTAAGTTTACTTAATCAATTAATGTTAAAATTATTAATATGTAGCATAGCGGAATAGATTGTAAGCCCTTCTTTCTTATCGTAAAACTTTGTTTGAGTTTTCCGTATTAGTTAGGTAGTCTTGGAGTTGCCGTATTTTTCATGGTAAATTAGCTCATCAAGTGGCAGACGATTCTTTCTCTTACCTGTCAACTTTCTTGCAGGATATCCAAATCCTACCATAACCGTAGGATTAAGTGCCTGCGGAATTTCAAAGTCTTTTCGAAGTTCTGCTTCTTTTATTCCTGTAAAGAGCCCTGAACCTACCTCATGATTCCATGCTGCTAACTGCATATTCTGCACTACTCTCCCAGCATCTATTAAATGGAAGTTGTATTTGGGATTTGTTAGAACCATTATTGCAAAATTGGCACCTGCAACCCAGCTTCCGCTTGTACTATCCATTGCCAGCTTCTTTAGATTATCCTTATTCTCAACTAGAATAAACCTCCAGTGCTGAGTATTAAGACCAGTGCCTGTTAGCCTTGCAGCTTCAAGAATTTTTGACTTTACTTCCGACTTGACATCTTGTGTACTGAATTCTCTTACTTCAAGCTTGGTTGATAAACATTCAAAAGTATCCATATTCTATAATTATGATCGAGCATAGATCATCTTAAACCTTTTAGGAACGTAGTAACACTGATCAAAGTTATTCCGACATTCGTCAATCAAATATATCATATCATATCATATATCAAAAATACTCGAAAGCATATAACAACATATTTTACAATCATCATGAGTTGTCTATGGAGTGCTTGAACTAAATATGGTGTCACTTAAACTAACTAAAGGTTTATCTAACTAACAAAATGATAAAAATTTTAAATTGCTTAAGAAAGGTGAATCAAAGGTTCCCGGTGCAGTTAAAGATATTGCAATTGTTGTTATCGGAGTTGCAATCGTTTGGTTAGGTTTACGCTTTGCATTTGGAACCAATAACCCGTTTTATGTAGTTTCTAGTGGAAGTATGGTTCCTACTCTCAATATTAATGATGTATTGATTGTAAAAG
>JBKOWU010000173.1:0-2684 GCA_046724555.1 Thermoproteota archaeon
AAAGCAAGAGCGATTGAAAATGGATCATATGTAGCAGCTCCAGATCAAGTTGGTCATATTTTTTCTGGCAGAAGTATGGTTGTTGATCCATTTGGCATAGTCATACTGGATATGGGGAATAGGGAAGGGATGGAAGTTATCGAAATTGATAAGTCTAGAATTCAAAAGGCTAGAGAATCCCTCCCACTTCTGAAAAATCGACGAACTGATGTATATAGTATAACATCAGTGCGCTAATTGATCAATTAATCATTTTCTTGTCATTCCATATAGCAAAGAATTTTGTTTGTGTCATTACTGCATTGAATTGAATGCGAGCAAAGTAATCGACCAACTGATTGACGTGCATATTCAGTTATCCGAGTCCACTATTTTTTATCCTCGATGTATTTTCAATATTTTGTCTTGCTTTTATAACGTTGTTTTCGTACAAATCGATTCCAGTAAAATTCCTTTCAAGACTTGCGCATACAATACCTGTAGTTCCTCTTCCTGCAAATGGGTCTAAAACCCAGTCTCCCTTTTTAGTTGCAAAGTTAACTATCTTAGCTATTAAACCTTCAGGATATATTGCAAAATGTTCGTTTCCATGATGTGCTTTTGTGGAAATTTCCCAAACGTTTCCAGGATTTTTACCATTTGGATTGCATGCAGCAAATATTGGATAATGTTTGTGATCTCCTATTCTTTTACGTGTAGCATGACGCTTGAATTTACGATAACAGGTAGGACAATACTTTTCGGGATCATACCCATATGCACGAGCTATTTTACTTGTTGTTGGAAGTTCATCGAATGGTGTGCCTGGTTTCGCACTGTGAATAATTTCTTTGATCTTTTCAATCTCGTTATTGCCTCGTTTTACTGGTTCATATTGTATCATGTTCTGAGGGGGTGTTTTGTTTCTCCCCTCCATTGCTTCGTTGCCTCTTACTCTTATACTATCCATACTAGTAAAACTTTTCTCATTCTTTGAGAGAAAAAGTATTATTTCATATGCCTGTGCAAAATTCTCTTTGGAACTGGTTGAAACATTATTTTTTTTAAACCATATTATGTCCTCTCTAATGATATAGCCTCTTTCTACTAATTTAAGAGCAAGTCTATGAGGTATCAAAAGTTTTTTATAATTATGTCTGGTGTCACCTATTACTATCCATAGACTGCCATCTTCTGTTAATAAATCTCTACATGCTGTAAAAATATCAGCTAATTTTTCAATAAACATGTCATAGGTTCGCTCTTGACCGATTTCTCCTGGATCTCCTCCGTAGTGTCTGTATCTATAATATGGAGGAGAAGTAACTATAAGCCTATATTTTCCTAGCTCACTAGTATCAGCAGACATGCATTTTAAAACTTCAAAACAGTCACCTTGGAAAAGTTGATAAGAGAACATCTGTTTTAGCGAACTCCTTTACCAGCATTCTATACATATTTACGATCTACTTTCTATTATTTTTTATTGATTTTTATAATGTTATTTACGTGTACTATTAGGGTATAAAGAGAATAATAAGTATTTATTCAATGACCAGCCGAGTTGATGCTGAAAGATCATGTAAATGCTATTTCTTATATAATGTGTCTATCGAAGTAAATGTGATCCGTAAGATATGTAATGACTGTTTTGTGTAGTCACGCACTAGTTTACTCTTGATCCATCTTTTTTCTAATAAGACAACTATAGTTTAACTAATCTGCACACTAGTAGTTTAAAACAGCTAGATCTAAACTTTTAATAACACAAAAAGCACTTTTTATTATTAAATGGCAAATAGTAATGTGTGTGTCCTCGGCGCAGGTAGCACTAAATATGGCAAATTAGACGAAAGCATCATTGAAATTTCATTAAATGCATCAAAAGATGCAATAGATTCGGCGGGGATTACACCTAGGGATATTCAGGCAGGTTATATTTCAAATGTCTTCGGAGTTGCTGATAAACAGGTTCATATGGCACCCGTTGTATTGAGTAACCTTGGAATTCCTCATGTGCCAGGGCTCACAATTGAATCTGCATGTGGCTCTGGATCTATAATGTTTAGAGAAGCATATGCCAATATAGCGGCAGGATTTTATGATTGTATTCTGGCGCTAGGTGTTGAAAAAATCACACATACTGGAACTACTCAAAGTACTACATTATTCTCTTATTGTTCTGATTTCTTCTACGAAGGAGGAAATGGTGCATCATTTCCAGGACTGTTTGCTTCAATAGCGAGAGCATATATGACTAGATATAAGACAAGTGAGGAAGATCTTGCTCGTGTCGCAGTAAAGAATCATGAAAATGGACTCCTCAATCCAAAAGCTCATGTTAGAAAAAAGATTACAGTTGAAGATGTATTAAAATCGCCAGCTGTTGCTTCACCTTTAAAACTATATGACTGCTGTCCGTTTTCAGATGGAGCATCTGCTGTCATACTTTGTAATGAAGAATTTGCCAAAAAGAGTGGACGGCCTTATATGAAAATTATCGGTTCAGGGAGAGGAGCGTCACCAGCCGCTGTTCAAGCTCGGAAAGATATTACCACTATTCCAAGTACAGTAGATGCTGCTAAACAAGCATATAAAATGGCTAATATAACTCCAAAAGATATTGATTTTGCTGAAGTCCATGACTGCTTTACTATTGCAGAAATAATTGATATAGAAGATCTGGGCTTCTTTCCAAAAGGAAC
>JBKOWU010000316.1:0-3223 GCA_046724555.1 Thermoproteota archaeon
ATCAATTTATTAGATTTTCTGCTGCAGCCATGTGAGCATCATTTTATAATATAGTTGAAGCGATGGGTTGACTGTAGAGTTGACCTCATATAAAGAACAGGCTGATAGTTGAAAGAATTCAAAAATGCAAATGTAGATAGATAATGAATCTCTAGTTCACGTGTCACTGCTTGTACAACGACTTTATAACAATACTATTTTTATATTCATATAAGCTATAATAACGATAATTATTAAAATATTTGGTCTGTAATGTGTGAATTATAATTTTACCCCGAAATGGTGAAAAATCCTTCGATTATACTGGTTTATCTTATATTCGACCTTGTTCAGTAAAAAAACAACTATGAAAAACCAATTAATGGTTGCAATTTTCGTAGCTGTGGGGACTACGTTGGTTGCAGGATTGATACTAATACCAAAAATGAAGGTCACGCACGTGGACATTTTCATCCCTAATTTGTATACTTACAATTCATTAATAACTTCGAAGATGACCTGATTTGACTGAACAAGCACCAGCAGATGCAATCAGTAAAAGGACTGAGGTATTGCATGGTGAACAAAATGTAGTAAATACGGTTCTACAATTTACCTCTAGAGCAAAAAGTAGAATCAATGCCTGTGTGGATTATACTAGGCCATCATTAGCAGTTGAAATCAAAGAATTAAGCAAAGCGTTTCTTGATGCTAAGAGAAGAGGGGTCAGATTAAGATATGTTACTGAAATTACTGATGATAATGTTATCTATTGTAAGGAGCTGATACAAATGGTTGATGAACTTCGTCATATAGATGGGATTAAAGGTAACTTTTACTTAAGCGAAACAGAATATATAGCTCCTGCAAGCTTTCACGAGAAAGGAAGGCCAGCATCTTGGATTATCTATAGCAATGTAAAGGAAATTGTAGAAAATCAGCGACAATTTGTGTTTGATAGTTTTTGGAGTAGAGGAATACCAGCTGAACAGAAGATTAAGGAGATAGAAGAAGGCGTAATACATTATGAAACCAAAGTAATAGAAAATAAACACGAAATCTTTAACCATATAAAATCTGTGCTTGACAAAGCAAATGAAAGATCAGTTGTTTCTTCAATTGGCGGAATGCAGTTAGTTTATAATAATTTCTTTGAAGAGTACAAGAAAATAATCGATAAGCAAAGAAGAACAGGAGGAGTAGGGGAAGTAGGAACAAGAAGAAGAGATGGGGATAAAGGCATACGCTGGATTACTTCGGTAGACAAGCACAGTGTAGAGTTAGTTAAAATATTCATAAATGCAGGTATACAAGTAAGACATGTCAAAAACCTAGCACCTATGAATTTTGCTGTTGATGAAAGATACTTTTACGCCACTATAGACAAGATGGAGAATGGTGCCCTTATGACAAAGCTTCTGACTAGTAATGAACCAGCTTATATTTCACATTATAATTCCGTTTTTGAAGAGCTATGGAAGAATGGAGTTGATGCTATACAGCGGATAAAGGATATCGAGGGAGGAATAAACTTGGCTGATATTGAAGTCATCCCAGGCTCAGAAAGAGCACAGGAGATATATTTGGATATGGTCAAAGGAGCTTCAGACGAAATACTATGGATATTTCCCACTTCTAGCGCATTTATCCGTCAAGAAAAGATAGGAGCAATACAATTAGCAAAACAAGCAGCAAAAGAAAGAAATGTTAAAGTTAGAATAATGATCCCTGCAAACAATCTAATCGAGCAAAAAATACAACAGCTAAAACGACATTGTGCTTCTGATAACAACAAAATAATCGATATAAGGTATATCGCACAAATGTCAGAGACTAAAGCTACAATATTAGTTATTGATAGAAAGGCTTCATTAGTTATGGAAGTCAAAGATGATTCAAAGACAACTTTCACAGAAGCAATAGGATTATCAACATATTCTAATAGTAAAGCCGGAGTTTCATCTTATGTTGCTATCTTTGAAAATTTATGGAGACAAGCTGAGCTATATGACCAACTAAAAGAAGCACACGAACAATTAAAAACACATGATAAAATGCAAAGAGAGTTTATCAATATAGCGGCCCATGAGCTACGTACTCCTATTCAGCCAATACTTGGACTAACCCAAGTCCTCAGCTCTAAGTTGGCATATGGAAAAGGAGCAGGTAGGGAAGAAGCTGAATTACTAAATGTCATTACTAGAAATGCTAAGAGATTGCATCAACTGACTGAAAACATACTAGACGTTACAAAAATTGAAAGTAACTCGCTACAGCTAAATAAAGAACGATTCAATTTGCGTGAACTGATATTAAATTCTATGTCAGATTTTAAAGGTCAGTTGAAAGAAAATGATGATGCGAGGATAGAATTACTCTCTAAGGAACACATATTTATACAAGCAGATAAGACAAGGATTGGTCAAGTTATTTCCAACCTTCTGAATAATGCTATTAAGTTTAATCAGATGGAAAATAGCAAGGAATCGCGTAGCATATCAGTTACTTTAGATGAGAATAAGCATGATAATAATAATGAGGTCATCGTAAGGATAAAAGACACAGGTACAGGCATAGCTCCAGAAATAATGCCAAGACTATTTACAAAATTTGTTACAAAATCTTTCTCAGGAACTGGCTTAGGATTGTTTATATCAAAAAGTATTATCGAGGCTCATGGTGGCAGGATATGGGCTGAGAATAACTCTGATGATAAAGGTGCTACATTTGCTTTTGCTTTACCAGTCGTGAACAAATGGATCTGATGAATATTTCAAGCAATTATTAGTTGAAAGAATTCAAAAATACAAATGTAGATAGACAATGAAAGATACGAATAACCAAAGAATATGGACTCGGATTCTCATTCAGATTCTGAGATAAAGGAAATCTTTCAGTTGAAAAATATTGCTGTAGTAGGATTATCAAAGAACAAAGAAAAACCATCTCATCAGGTACCCAAATATCTTATTGAACATGGCTACAATGTTATTCCAGTGAATCCTACCGTAACTGAAGTTCTTGGGCGAAAGTGCTATCCAAGTGTGGTAGCTATTAACGAAAGAATAGATGTTGTTGATGTATTTAGAAAGTCAATCTCTCTTCCTATACCTGCTACTTGGTGTTAGCCTAAGCTGCATTCCACAACATGGGCAAAACATGCCATCATTGTACATGTAAACTTCACATCTTCTACAATATTTCTGACCTAAAGAATAATTGCTTATGCCAAATACTATTTTCT
>JBKOWU010000356.1:0-5666 GCA_046724555.1 Thermoproteota archaeon
CAAGCGACCGATTGCAACAAAAACTTACAAACAGCCAGATGATCTATTTGACAGACATACTTACGAAAAGAGTGGGTGTATTATCCACATGTTAAGGAACCATATTGGTGACAAATATTTCAGGAGATCCTTAAAGACATATCTTCGAACATACGCTAACAGCGTGGCTGAAACTCATGATCTGCGCGAAATACTTGAGTTAGAATCAGGAAGAAGCCTAGAACAATTTTTTGATCAATGGATTTTTAGAGCAGGACATCCTGATCTCAATGTAGAATTCCATGTAGATCCAGTCATTATAAAATTGAAAATTGAACAAACACAAGAAGGTGACATGTTTGATTTTCCTTTGGATGTAAAATTGGTTTTTTCTTCTTCGTCTTCTCCTTTTACTTCCGAGGGTGAAAATGGAAGAGGAGAAAGAGGAAGGAAAATGGAATGGGAAGAAGCAATTTATACTTTTGACATATCAGAAAGGGAAAATGTCTTCCAAATTCCAATGCACAATCAAAAGGGAAGGAAAATAGAATGGATATCGATTGATCCATATTTTAAGGTGTTAAAAACAATATCCCTAAAGGCTCCAAAGGAAATGCTTATCAACCAATTACATGATGGACGAACTGTAATTGAGAGAATAGAATCGGCTCGTGCTCTGAAGAATGAATCTTCAGAAGATGTTATCGAATCATTGCAAAAAACAGTAATGGAAGACAATTTTTGGGGAGTTTCTGTCGAGGCAGCCAAAACACTAGGATTGATCAAATCTGATTCGGCCTACGAAGCATTAAAGAAATGTCTTTCTTCTTATGTAAAGCATCCCAAAGTCAGACGAGCAATAGTACGAGCAATTGGAGAATTCGGAAAGGAAAATTCACTTAATATGCTCAAATCTATGTTGATCAATAGAGATAAAAGCTATTTTGTAGAAGCAGAGATAGCAACTGCAATTGGCAAAATAAAGAATCTACAATCAATTCCAATATTGAAAAAGGCTATTGAAATGACTAGTTTTCAGGATGTGATAGCCCAAGGAGCTATCAAAGGTTTGAAAGAATTTAATGAAAATAGAGAAATTGCTGCATTATTAATTGAAAAGAGCAGATATGGCCATAGCAATAGGATACGTGAGGCTGCAACTTTTGCTTTGGGCAAATTTGTGCGAGAAAATCACGAAGTATTTGATCATCTTAAGAAATTATTAACTGATAAGTGGCTCCGCGTTCGCATCAATGCTTGCAGAGCATTTGCAGATGCAGAAGATCCAAAAGCAATTTCCGAGCTAACTTGGGTAATTGAACACGATATAGATCACAAGGTAACAAGGATAGCTGAGGAATGTCTGAATTTGATCAAAGAATCTATGAAAGCCTCAAAAGAATTTACGACCATAAGAGAGGATGTTGATAAACTCAAATCAAAGAACCTAGAAATGATGCAAAAGGTAAGCAGACTGGAAAGACAACTACTACAATGAGATTTGCTATTCATTATGTTCGAATTAATGTGTTGACTTGGCCGGTTAACTAGATAACCTAAATAACCTTGAATTCAAGACTAATACTGTTGGGATAAGATTAACGCAAAAGACTCCCTTTCTCTCAGCATAATGATGGTTTGATCCAAATAATGATGGAAAATGGGTAAAGATAAATGACTTTGTTGATTCAGGTGGATGGGGTAATCAAGGTGGATATTGTGGAGGAGATCCGGATCAAATAATCACATGGGGAGGTCCAATTGCTACATTTAGGTGGGATAGTGCTACAGACGTAGATTTCAAGAACCTGAGTGTAAGAGAAATTGGACCACCACAGTAAAATGGTTAAAGGTTAACACTCAACCAAAATGTAGTTGAGTCAACGTATAAGGATTTGGCGGATTTTACATGTATATTCGATGTTACCCATGGCAATAAATAATATATCCACATGTTTTGGGGATTTTGACCAACATGTGTGAATACTCCTATACTGATACATGAAATTACGCTGTAATAAGAAACTCAAAATGAAAAAGGAAAAATAGAATAAAGACTTAACTACTCTGCTGCGCCAAGGTTGCCTGCCGATGAACTTTGAAGAGATTGTTGTTGTTCTCCTTCTATTGCTGTTAACTCCTTTGATTTTAACACTTGATCTAATAATGTCAAGTCAAATATCCCAGATAGATCCGGATGCGGCTTACCCTTAGCTAAGAAGCCTAAATCATAAGCATTGTTGGCTGATTGAAATAGCGACAGCTTAAGTGGATCGTATGTGAAATCAATTCTCGCAAAAGCTTGTATTAGTTCGTCCTCAGCAATAGCCTTTCCCGTAAGTTTTTTAGTTTGTGTGTTGAATGCCTTTATAGCCTCGTCCTTGTGGTTATTGATCCACAGAGTTTCATTTACATGTGCAGCTAATAATTTACTTACTACATCTGGATTGTTCTTAAGGTAATCTGTACTTGCAGCTACATTGGCTGTTATAAATTTCCCATCTGGCCATATGCTTCTCTCATCCAAAAATATTCTTCCATTAGCTTCCTTTACCAATCTGGTAGCCCATGGTTCGGGCACCCATGCACCATCTAATTGCTTCTTTAAAAATAGTGTAAGTATATCAGGATTGGCCACGGCTACCACTGCTACATTACCACCTTGATCTGTTGTTTTAAATCCATTTTTTATTATATAAGATCGAAGAGAGATATCCTGAGTATTACCTAATTGTGGAGAGGCAAATTTTTTACCAGCAAAATCTTTAGGCGAATTGATACCTGCATCCTTTCTAACTACAAATGATGCTCCTCCACTGCTTGCACCTGCAATTATCTTCAGATCTTTTTCATCTGATACTACATAGCCATTAATGGCTGGATTGGGGCCAACATATGTTACATCTATCTTTTTGGCTAGTAATGCCTCAATAGCAGATGGACCAGCATTGAATACAGTTGTTTGGATATTTACATTCTTGCCCAATGCTTTCTGAAAATCGCCATTTCCAAACCCAATTACTGCCTGAGCATGGTTTATGTTTGGAAAGTAGCCTATGCGCAAAGTCTTTACTGAATCAGATCCACTGTCTGTACTGGTATTTGTTGTTGAAGTGCTCTGTGCAAATACTGGTGATTTTATTGGAGTTATTGCGGCTGCAACCATTATTACTATTATCACAGATAAAGTTATCGTAAGCTTTGTTGTTTGTTCTTTTATCATATAGATATGCAAACAAAATAATTAGTCGAATATTACTGCTACTAAAGATGCAATAAATGAGAATTATGTGCAGATTTTGACCATATTGTTAAGCAATATCGGTTTATATGAATATCTTAAACTACCTATTTAAGTAACTTTTGATGAAACATCATATGTTTCCATTTACCGTAACATTTGCGTAATTATAATGAAAGTTATTTTATGTGTTATCATCGTAACAATTTATTTGAAGAGCAAATAGCATATGATGAAGTTATTAATAGCATTAAAGACAGAGGCATAGGTATCGATCCTGATATACAGGATAAATTATTTTCTAAATTTGTGACTAAATCAGATACAGGATCAGGATTAGGGCTTTACATTTCCAAAGGTATTGTAGAAGCTCATGGTGGCAAAATATGGGCTGAGAATAATAAAGGTGGTAATGGGGCTACTTTTTCATTTAGTTTGCCAATCAGCAGAGAAAACAGCATCATACTCTACAGCAAAGTAAATCAGCTCGTTACAAAATAATGGGCGATGACAAAATACCCATATTAATACAACTCAGTCTCTAGTTTTTTAGCTAAATATTCTATTGAAACTGGCTTTTTGATAAAACAACCAAAACTTACTTTTGAATATATTTCTTGTAGCGCTTCAATATTTACTTCTGCTGCAGATATAAAACATACTCTAACGTTTGCATCTAATTCTAACAGCTTCTCACATAATTGAAAACCATTCATATCTGGCATATAAATATCAGTTAGCAGTAGATCATAAAAGTTTGGTTTGAATTCTCTTGCTGCTATTATAGGACTATTGTATGTATATACTTCAAATTTTCTTTTATCATCGTGGTAATAATGATACTCTTCTAAACCTGCTTTGAAAGTTAAGGTAATATCGGGATCATCATCAACGATAAGAATCCTTTTTAGAAATGGATCTTTCCTTATTATTTCTACATCAATAGTGTTTGATTCTTGATCTTGTAGTCGGAAAGGAGTACGAGAAGGATAAGATTGAGACTGATAATGTTGATAATGATTACTATTTTCATTGTGCGAATGATAAAAAGATGAAGTGTACTGGTCTAAAATCGGCACAGTAGCTATCGTCATGTTTGTGCATATCCTAGTTATTATTTAGACTCATCTTCATATATTTTCCTATATTACTTAATTACAAACACTAAGATATATTATTTATGTAAAATTGTATCAACAAATTAGCAATAAAATTAGATTTTCCCGTATTTTGAGAAAATATTAGACATATACCAGGCAAACTATGAAGTTGTAGGAAGCACATAAAGCTAACCTCACACATACACTCTTTAAAATCAAAAACAGCACAGCAAAAATAGCGTGGCCTTTCATTTTATCAAGATTTCTTAATGCTTGAATTCATTCCATTAGCTCCTCTACTTTGTATATATGCACCCTGCATACCTGACTCAGGGATATTTAGAAATGTCAAGTATGTTTCCTCTCCTAATAGAACTGATAGAGATGATATTCAAGGTTTCTTATAGATCTATTTGTAAAAAGTCTAGTAAATATGGTGTTACTATATAATAATGTATTAAGCCTGAAATGCTAACCAAACTGCAGCTAGTAGGAATGAATAAAGAATAGACGTTTTGAATTAAAAATACTATGTCTATTTATCTTTCAAAGATTCTTCAGTGGTTTCAATAGGTTGGTCATCAGATTTAATGTAAATTGGATATACATATCTGCGAAACGGACGTAAAGATAACACATTTTCTATATAGGTTACATGGTGATGATATTTCAATGAATAATGAGTACAACCATACATACCTTCCTCTTTATGTAGCACATCTTTTTTGCGTAAAATTTCCAGGCGATTAGTAATTGTGTCAGTAGACGGTTTTTTTAATCCTAAACGTTTGCAGCGTAGATTTATTTTTTCTTGAATATCTATATATCTTAACTGAGAGTCCTCCTCAAGTGCCTGTATTATCATAATATCTATCTCATATCTTGGATTACGACCTACCATCACACTACACTAGTGACTTTGATTTTATTTAAGCACATATTTTACATAATCCTATCAATGGTGACAAAAGAATTATGGCACTTTGGAATTGATACACTTGATGCATATGGTAAAGATGGATTTCATATTACTTTTGAGGAGGGCATTTCAGATGTCTATAGGATATACACCAAGCGCAAAGGTTCTAAGGATATTGTAAGGCTTGAGCATCAAGAATATCCAAATCAAGCTTTTGCAGATGCAGCTGTTAGAAAATTATTTCCTGACGGCCACTTACTGATTCCTGGGGAGGGTTCAAAATAATGCACAATGAACCTAATCATGAGGAATCAACTAGCATCACCATTGGACCAGAATGCAACAGGTCTGAAACGAAACAATTCCATGGACGGGTAAAGCCGAATGAATCTGATATCTACATTGTCGAATCACCACAAAAATGGCC
>JBKOWU010000131.1:0-12657 GCA_046724555.1 Thermoproteota archaeon
TTACCCTTCTTTTGCTTTTCTAACAGCTTTTTCTTTATTTTAAAGAAATAATTGTAACTATACTGCATTCCTCCTGAAGTAAGACACGTAGATAACCCATTTGAATTGGCTGTAATACGACTGATTTCTTCGATTATTTGATCGGGATCTTCAATTATCTTTGTTTCATAATGTATTATCCCTTGTTCTATCTCCTTTATCCTTTGTTCAGCGGGAATAGCAGTATTCCATAAAGTGTCAAAAATATATTGTCCTTGTTCTACAACTTCTTTAACGCCGCTGAATATAACTTGTGTCAATGGTTTTGCTTCTTCTAAGACAGTAGTAGCCATATATTCTGTCTCGCTAACAGCTAGCCCGCCTTTGACTCCATTCAAATGACGTAATTCATCGACTAATTTGATTAGCTCCTTGCAATAATTAATGTTATTTTTTGTAATTTCAGTAAAGGCTCTTATTTTGCCACCCCTTTTTCTTATATCAATATATCCGCTCCTATATTCTGGTACTTCTACTACAATAGAGGGAGCTCTATGATCAAAATATATGTCCATTCTCTTCTGTACATTAGACATAAAATATACACCTCTTCCTACTGCATTATCTACTCCATATAGTATCTCTGATCTCTTTTCTGGCAACTTTGATGGGGGAAGTGGATGAATAGTCAATATAGTTATGAGCATGGATGTTCCTTATAAAATAACGAAGATGCGGAACATGCGGTAAACAAGCGCTTTTGGTGCTCAGAACTGTCGCACAATCACAAAGGATATCGTGGTAAATGTTAAAATTCAGCCGTGTACAGCTATGTCAGCATACAAAATTAATGGATCATGACTTGAATGTTAAGCCTCTTGGAAATATTGTGTCACTTCTCATATAGCGTAATCTTTAGCGCTCAGTAAGAATTGAAAGTGAGACTTTCTAGCTTGACTGTTGAAGAGAGGTGATAGAATGCCATAAAAACTTCGGTCGTTATTATTGGAAAAAGTAACTAACAGTTTTTTGCGTAAGGTCAGTTTACAGCTTCGATCAAGTCTACGGTGTGTTTTGCTGTCGTTGAACTTTGCATTTTTGAACTAATAGTTCTGTTATCACACATGATCAGCCGAATAGATAAGTATAACGAGCGAAATCATTATGACACGATGACATGGTTTGACATCTATAATGAATTTATAAAAAAGTTTGAAAAGATAGACCAATTACAGAAGGACTACATTGTAAATCTGGAACGGCTGAACTCTCTGTATAATGAATCAATTAAAAATATTGAGAGAGTAAACAATCTTTACAAGGAGTACATTAAAATCCATGAGCGAATGGATAGATCATATGAGCAGCATTTTGACTATATGCAAAAAATGAACCAGAAATGGTTTGATGTTTTTTCGAAATCATTGGAGCAGAATCAAAATGAAAAACGCTAAGGGAATTCAATCAAAAACGAACGCTGACAAATATGAAAATGCACAGAAAACCGAATAAAAAAGAGGTGATGCAGGTATGCTGAATGATCAAAAAACAGACATATGTCTAGCAGATCACGAAGAATCTCTAAAGGAGAAGGTTAGTGAACAAGAATAGCACGCTTGATTGCATGTAATCAATTATAGCCACGTGTTATTATCGTAAAGGAAATTAACACGTACGAAGTCTGCATAGATATGACTTTCAATTGGATATATTTAGTCTTGACACTGCACTTTGTAATAATCTACTTAACTTGTTGTTCGCTCATACGGAAGTGTTTCAATCTTGAGATAGTTATTAGGTTGATACCTGTAGGTATAATAATACCACGTATACATACCGTAGTATGAACTACTCTGGATTGCTTTTTATAATGTTTTTATCTGTAAGCTATATGCTGGTTTTTGCTATTTGGACTAATAACCATGTATACGCTCAACAGTTATCATCGCCATCTACTGCTAGTTCACCTAGTACTATTATATCGCCAGAAATCAAAGCAAAAATGTGCGATCCAAGTAACCCAGATCTCAAAATTGTTAATACGACTGAAGCACGCGTATGCGGTATTGCAAGGACAATAAAATCAACTTCAGCACCATCGGCAGCAACACCACTAGCGCGGTTGCCTAACAGTACTATAAGTAATAATAATACTGGCGTAATAACGACAACTAATGTACCTATAGTGCTCAGACCACTGCCTGGCGGAACCTGTCCAATAGGATATCATTTGGTTTCCGGAACTGTATGCATCAAGGATCTGCCATCCACCGCGCGACAAACAATACCAACAACTTCAAAGCCAACAACCAATGCGACTAGATCTTTTACTCCTATTCCATCATCCACCACCACTATAAGTCAACCAGGTGATACCAACCCTACCAATAGTGACAAGAATAACAACAATCCTAATAACGAAGAGAACTTTAACACCAAAATATTGAAGTCCTTTAACAAGAAATTTAAATGATAAAAAAGTGACCTAAAGAATCTGAAAAACACAGTTGAATAGAAATGTTGCCCCGACTCTATCCTGGTTTTTTCTACATCAAGAAATGGTGATAGTGATGGTTGATATATTGGAGGAGATTCTATAGGAAGTAATTTTCTCCAATATGCCCTCCTCTACTCGGTTAAATTGTACAAGTCCATTCAATTCCGTTTTACTGCCTATACAGTATGAAATAGACGCATGCTTCCAGCAAAATCAGGAATTTGGATTTTGCTCAATCCCAATTTCTAAAGCATCTTCCTTTTTTCTCAGTTTGGAAAGCAGTGAACAGGCAGGCGCTGAATTAGCTCTGCATTTTAGGCTTTACAATTATTCTGTTAAATCAGGGGCACCAGAAGATAAAATTAAATCATTCATTGCTAAAGTGAGTTCTGGTGATTTTTCCCCCGAAAAAGTCATTGAGCTTGCAAATCAAATATATGAGATCTCTAAAGCAGAATCTGTTTCACCACTCAACTATAAAGCCATATCAAGCAAAAATTAGAACAAAAGAAAGAGATTGATGAACAAATTCAAGAAGCTAATGATATACTTGAAAGTAAGAATGTGGCTATTGAATCTATCAATGAACACATCAAGTTAAATGAAGAACTAGAAAAGAATGGACTATCCACATGCCACTGACTGAAGATATTGCAGCTTTGGGTATTGGTATAAATGAATTATTAGCATTTAAGGTTGGAATAAATCAAGCAGCAAAATATTATAACTTACCTTTTGTTGATGCTACTCTACGGCTGATTGATCATATAAGAACATATAATAAAATAAATGGACTTAAGACGGAGCTGCAGAGATCATCGCTGCAAAAATATGCACTTGATCAAGCCTTTGATTGCTTTAGCCAAGCCAAAAAAGCCATGGTATAACAGAAGAGCAAATAATATCGATGAATAACTTTCTGAAGAACGATGAATACAAAGATATGACCTTGAATAGGATGGTCAGATAAATCATATAGTGACATTACTTGCGTGGAAAGTCGTAAGATATTTCACAATGTTACTTAATCCATATCAAAGCATTTACTGATGTAATAAAATACTGGATTATTTTACCTTAGATATTTAATCCTCTTATTTTGCTCTGCCATTATCAATACTTTGGTAAGCAATACACCCGCAATGAAACCACCAATGTGTGCTGTAAATGCTATTTGAATTGCAGTAAATGAGCCCACTATAGCAAATACGATTTGAATTATTAGCCAATAGTAAGCTCTAGTGTTTCCAGCAGCAGCTGCTATGCCTAGTATTCCTGAAATTGCTCCTGAAGCGCCTATTAATACAGTGTGACTGTTACTTAAAATAAAAGTCGATATTGCGCCATAAAATAAGGCTCCAGCTATTCCTGCGATTATGTAGATTAAGATGTATCTGGCAATCCCAACTGCTCTTTCTGCATATCCGCCAAGATATACTAATGCTAGTATGTTAAATGCTAGATGTACAATGCTGGTGTGAATGAACATTGAGGAGAATAAGCGAGTTAAGACATCTGCAGGCGATGAGGGCGATGAGACGGATAATAGCTGGTCAGGAATGAAACCATAACGCCGTATGAATTCTTCTTGTGTACCTGAGACTAGCCCGAAAGCAAGGATCATAACGTTTAGAATCACGAGACTTGTCGTAGCTATGGGTAAGCTTGATATGTTTATAATAATAGTGTACTTTTATAGATATAAATGGCTATGCAGAATTTAATTAAAAATGGCTTTATCAATTTTAGCCAGTATCATTGCAAAAGTTGTGATAGGTTGCATAGATATATCTGCCATATATATGAAACATCGTGTTCTATTGAAGTCCCTCATGCAATTTTTTATTTTTGATCTTCAATGTGTCAAGCTTTAGTGGCCTTTGTCCGTTCTTTGCCGAGTACTTTAAAGCATACCTCACTGTATAATCAAAATTCTGATCTAATTGTCGTAATTCACCGCATTTGACTAACCAACTATTGATGATATTGGATGTTGTATGATAAGGCAGTTTTTTAACATTGATTAGATAAGGCGCCAGAATAAGGTTTACAGCCGCTGCAACAGATTTTCTATCCATGCAATGGCATTACTACGAAAAGTATGATGGGTTTCTGTCTGATTCCTTTGCATATTATTGAGCTCTTTCAGTTTTTATCTGCCGAGTAAATATAAAAATCGCAGTAGAGTGGATTAGCTTTAGGTCTAGATCCATCCTACCGCTGAATTATTTCTACTTCTCTATTTTATTCAATGTACTTTGAATTATATGAACCTGGAATACTAAGCAGGCGGGCATGCTGGATTATTATTTATGTCTGATTTGTTATTGGAGAAGAGTAGAGCTGCAAATTTGAGAAACATTTGTGAAGGTTGATCAAATTGAGCAAACTGACTTTCTTGTTCCATCACTATGGCTTCCAAAGGCTGACGTATGTGAGTCCCGTTTCCGCTCCATAGTACAGTAGGTTTGCTATTTTTACATGTTTCTTGTAACCCTCCCCAAAATTCTTGATCTGTCCTAAACAAGCACCTATCTATATCAATGAAGAAAAAATTTGAACTTTATCTGTTTATCCCTTTAAATTCTGTATAATCGGGGCATTTATTCTGCAATCTAAAAGATTAGACTGTTTGAATCTGCTAGTGCATCTTCCTTGCTATAAACTGTGTATTGCTTGCCTAATGTTGCTCTGGGCCAAATAGGTTCCTCAAAGTGACTTAGGATAAAGCCCTTCTTCTATTTTTATTGTGTCAAGAATGCCACTATTGCATGTTGCCCCATCCATCTTCCTTTGTAGCGGCTGGCTTACCAATTCTATAGACATTATAATCTCCAGTCTTCTCTATTTTACCAGTTTTTTCCATATGCTCAATTAACAAAACTGATCCTCCAGCATCGAGTTTTCCAGTCGATATCAGTCTTTCTTGTAGTTTGTAGTAGCTAACCAATCCATTGCTTTCATTTGCTAATTCTCTAAAAACACGCCAAAATATCGGCTCGTTTGCTTTATAGTCTGGAGTAAATTTTATGCCTTCTTTCGATTCCAAGCTACTATTATCATGGGTGGGAAGGATATGAAGTGTTATCCTGTCAGTACCTGTTGTTATCTGTAGGATGGAAATACCTCAATTCTATTCTCTTCATTGCCATGAGAAATCTCTATAGACGTGGATAGCGCTTCTATACTCCCTTCACTGCATCACTAGCATCATCCATAGTGTCACAATGTGGGTTTGAACACTCGACCTCTTATTGTGCAGGATATAAAATCGCATATTACGCAAACAACGTTGCGTCGACACTAGTCCATTAATTAGGGATTGGATTTCCGGTATCCCCAGTGATACCATTGCTGTACAGAATAACGTAGGAGCTGGAACAGTCAGCAGCATAATTAGTAATTATCATTTGAATTTTTCTGAATTAGCCTCATATTTTAGACTGTATAATTATTTTATCAAATCGGGGGCTAGCTCAAAGTAGTGACGATTTCTGGAAGGGTTTTGAAATCCTTCTAAATCAGATAAATAATCCTCGTAGCACAAAAGACAGGCTAAATTATGTTCTCAACTATCTTCATATACTTCAAGACGCGGATGCTAGTGAGCTTTTGGAAGTAAAGGCGGAAAAACGTATCCATGTTATGAAGAGTCTTGCTGCATTGGCGAAATACACTGGATGTTATGACAAATGGCAGCAGATAAGAGAAAGCTTTCAGCTTAAATGGTCTAACTCGGATCCATTGCAGGACTTTAATTCAATCTATAACAACGAAAAAGACCTTAATCACATGTATCACATAATCATACTCATCTCATACTTCTATCCATTTTACTATGTATATGAGATTGTATCATTATTCTAAATTCGGGATAGCTATTTCTATTTCTGGAGATGAATCCATTTCATCCCAGTCTAATACATTTTCCAGAGGGATAACCTGTGCTAAGGGATCATAGTCGTCAAATTTAGTCTTACCTACGACTGAGGCAATAAGATGAGTCCTAGTTTCATTAGAATCTGAAAGATATATTGAGATCCCCTCATAGGTATCATTTTCCAAGATTCTGTGTAAATTGTTGACAACAGAGTTCACGGTGCTGAGCCGCCACATCTGTCCCCCTACCATATGTAAGACCACCTTTTTTGCTGATCCTAAATCTACGCTACCGGATAACATACCTAAAGAATCTTTAGCAGAAGATTCTGCATCGAATTTATTGGGTTTGCTAGTGCATAACAAGCTAAGGTCAGGTTGCACATGTCGCTTGAAGGTTGAAGATATCACGTCATAAAGCGCGTCGTTGGCTAATTCATAACATTGTTCAGTCGATAGATCTGGATTATTTTCCAGAAGCGAATCGTTATCCAGTATTATAGTGGAGTCAGAGTACTTCTGTAGCCTGCTTAACGAAATACCTGCCTGGAATATCCTGTCCTTTTCAAACCTGAAAGGCATTGTTGCTATAGAAAGAGTCGAGTTACCATAAGACGACTTTGCTTCCCTGCATACGATCGGAGCGATTGCAGTTCCAGATCTACCTGCTAGGTTGGCAAATACTATTACGGTCTTAAATCCCTCAATAGTCGACTTAATGATCTTAGCTGACGATTCTGCAAGTGACCGGAGCTTGTAGCTTGAAGGGTTAATGAATACATCGGAGTGTATGAGAACGGAAAAATGATTCTCGTCTAAATCTTTTTTATCGTTGCTAATTAAAACGCATTTGCAGTTAAGTAGTCTACTTGAATTGATTGCAAGTTTAATACCTACGCCACCAATACCAACGGCTATGACCGGTTGTTTAAATCCTAGATAATCCTGATTAACATTATTAGCTATGGTCAGTCTCCCCTTCTTTGTAAAATCATGGTTCAGTTAAAAGATCCGATGATTGCATATTAGTACCTGAAGGGTGCAAAAAGGTTGAGCTACTCATACTAGCCTATCGGATTACCTTTCAGCGAATAATCTGAATAGTCGTATATATGAGTTTCAATTTCGGTTCCAAGTGAATATCTTGTGTGTGGACCAAAACTGGTTTGAGTAGAAGACAGAGGAGAAATCATTACTGATTTATATGCGTAATTTCTTCCTATTATGTTGTTATTATTTAATTCATCAACGATTATATCTCCTTGCCATCCAATCCACATGCTGTTTCGGGTACTACTAATCTCCTTTACCAAGCGGTGAAGCCTATCTGTGCGCCTCTTGATCATATCAGATCTTAGTCGTTTGAGATTTGCTGCTGCTGTATTGGGTCTAGCGCTATATTTTGACGAATTTACTATGTCTGGCTCTGTATCTCTTATCAGCTGCAGAGTCATTTCAAAGTCGTCCTCTGTTTCAGAGGGGAAGCCCACAATTATATCAGTTGCGATCGTAACTTCGGGAATCCGTGACCTGAACGCTTTCACTACTTCTCTATAGGTTTTGACGCTATGACCTCTCTTCATTTTTCTTAATATTCGGTCGCTTCCGCTCTGGACTGGGATATGCAAAAACTTGAAGATATTTTCATTATGCTCATAGACCTCTACGAGCTCCTTTATTACAGAGCTAAGATGCATCGGATTCATCATCCCCACCCTCAACCTGTAACGCAAGTCAATAGCACAGCATAACTCTAACAGTTCTGCAATATTTGATCCTAGGTCCTTTCCATAGCAGCCATTGTCAGTAGAAGTCAACCATATCTCTTTACATCCCTCTTGTAAGTCATGTTTTATTTGTCTTAGAATTTCTCCAGGAGGATAGCTTCTTATTTCTCCTTTGGCTAACTTGGTCTGACAAAAAGTGCATTCGCTCATACATCCTGTTGCAATTTCAACTATTCCGACTATCGGATTAAGTCGTATCCTAGGAACGTTGATCTTATTATAAGGAGAGTCATCAAGAATAGCAATTTTGTTGCCAGCGAGGGCAGAATTTACTACATCTATAGTCCTATCAATAGATTGAGGTCCCAGCAGACTAACCGAGGGAAAGATATTTTCAACTCTGTCTTTATCCGCCTTTGGTAGGCACCCCGCAAGTACTGTAGGTTTTTTGGCTTTAGTTAGTTCTTGTATTCTATATAGCATCTTATGTTCAGTTGCGTCCTTGACTGAGCAAGTTACAATTATATTCAAAGATGAGTCTTCCTCAAAATCGGCCAATTCATAGCCATTAGTTTTCAACTGGCCCGCAATCATTTCAGAATCTGCTTTGCTTGCCGCACATCCATATGTTTCCAGCCATACCTTGGTTTTGTGCGCTCCGGTATACTCTGCATCTTTGTTAAAGCTACCATGCTTAGATATTGTGTTATTTATCCGCAGGTTCTCTGCCTGTGTTGTCAATTATTTATCCAATATGTTGCACGCCTAAATATGACTTGTTCTGATCAGGTAATAGAACTGTCTTCCAATACCTTAACAGACATACATCTTTAGATTTAGATCATCTTTTAAACCCTGCTCAATTATGTGCTTATAAAAATAATCCATTCCATGCATTTATTCTAGATTTGGTTAGGTACCCATATGGTTCCAAATAGTTTTAATAGTCAATGTCAACTCGTATTATATGCCAGACTTCTTTGAAATTGAAAGATTAGTAGAAGATCTTGCTAAGATATATTCTACTGCCTGTGCAACAACCTGGTTCAAGCTAGAAAAGGTTAAGCACCCGTCGAGGGAAGAATTTAGATCAAAGGTAGTCGAATTTATGAAACATTTTAACTATACTCTCTCGGTGTATCCAGCGGGGCAAGAATCAGATAATTTTAGGAGCTATGCTAGCCGCCTGCTGCAGCTGGAGATTGAACGGATACTTTCTGGTAACAACAAAGAAGTGGAAAAGCGGTACAAGTATTATGTTGATTATGCATAGGATCAACTCGTACCGACGCAACTGGAACATCAATACACAAGTCCGGTCAAGTTTAGCAAAGCAATCACACAAATATCAGAATATTTTTAAAGCCTGCTTAATGAATTCACGTTATGCATATAACACTATCAGCAATTAAGGCAGACATTGGAGGAATTGGTGGCCATACTCGTCCAAGCGATGAGCTATTTGAGGTTGTAAAAAATTACGTCGGAACGAAAGCAAAAGGTCTTCTGATTGACTATTATGTTGGTTATACCGGCGACGATATTCACATTGTCATGACTCATACACTCGGTATTGAAAATCAGAAAATTCACCAACTGGCGTGGGATGCCTTCACAGAAGGAACCAAACTTGCCAAAGAGCAGGGTCTATACGGAGCCGGCCAAGACCTACTCAAGGATGCCTTTTCAGGCAACATAAAAGGACTTGGCCCCGGAGTCGCAGAGATGCATATAGAAGAACGACCAAGTGAAGTTTTTTGTGTATTTGCAGCAGACAAGACGGAACCTGGTGCGTTTAATTTCCCATTCTGGCGAATATTTGTCGATAGTGGAAGCAACACCGGATTGTTAATTAATGAAAAACTTGCATCAGGTGTTACATTCAGAATATTGGATGTGATGTCGGGCAAAATTGCGGATCTTAAGCTGTGGGCTGAAAAGGCAGAGCTAGAAGCGGCACTTATGTATCCTGGACGGTACGTTATACATTCCGTGCTCGCCTCTGATGGAGAACAAATTGTTTCCTCATCAACTGATAGGTTACACAACATTGCAGGCACGTATGTCGGCAAGGATGATCCTATATCTATAGTAAGAACTCAGAAAAACTTTCCTGCCACCGAGGAAGCAGGAAGCGCATTTAATGATCCGCATTATGTGGCCGGTAACACTAGGGGCAGCCATCACTTACCACTTATGCCAGTTAAATTGAATTCTGCGGCCAGTCTTAATTATTCCATACCAATTGTTTCTTGCCTGGTTTTTAGTATGCATGGCGGAAAGTTAACTGGCCCACATGACGGTTTTGGTACAGCCGACTGGGATCTACAGAGAATGTGGGCTGCTGAAAGAGCAATGATAATGAGAAATCAGGGATTTATACACCCGGCTACCCTGGTCCCGGAGGAACTGGAATATAATAAAGGATATCAAGCAAGAATAGACAAACTTAACGAAAAATTTAGAGACATGAAATAGGCGCTTGACAATAATATGAGCACTGATTGATCAAATAAAACAAAGGGGCTGAAGTACCTGCTCATAATCAACTTTAAAAATTATCTTGAGCTCTCATCAGGTAACACCCTCGGACTAGCGATGGCGGCTCAAAAGACTGCGCATGTGCTGAAAGTTAAAACTGTGGTAGCCCCACCTCCACCATCACTGTCTTTGGTAGCGCAAAATGTGAATATTCCAGTCTTCTGCCAGCATCTAGACGATATGCAAGCCGGTCAGTCCACAGGATTCTTTATACCGGAACTAGCAAGATCATTTGGTGCATCGGGTTCGATCTTAAATCATAGCGAGCATCGTTTAGACTATCAAACTATTCGGAGCTTAGTCCAAAGGTTAAGAAAATTGGACATGGTTTCTGTCGTGTGTGCTAGAACGTCAAATGAGGCTGCAGAACTAGCGAGGTTGAATCCTAGCTTTATTGCGATCGAACCCCCTGAATTGATCGGTTCAGGCAAAGCAGTATCAAAAGAAAATCCAAAAGTTATATTGGATACTGTGAAACTAGTCTCTGAATATTCAGACTCGACTAGAGTTATTTGTGGAGCAGGTATAGTTGATAAGAGCGATGTACGAAGTGCAGTTGATTTAGGAGTAATAGGAATTCTAGTCGCAAGTGGAATAGTAAAATCAAACTCTTGGTATGATAAGATATTAGAGCTAGCTTCAGGATTATTAGAATAAAATTATTCAGAGCATCCAATTTTACCATAGGTCATTGTACGGAGCCCCAGGTATGATTTCTATATTATACTGAGGGGATAAGGGAATAAATTCGACATTTTGACTATTCTGAAATCCACGTTTAAATTAAACTAGTGATGTAAGAGTGCTTTGATTCCCCACCATCAGATTCGTAGAGGAATTTAGATTTTATGCAACCCTATTACGTACCTTCAGTACAATAATAGACTTATAACAGTAAACGTGATCCAAGTTAGTGCGAATCCCTATCTAAAAATCTTGGTATTAATATGAGATGTGGCAAGAAACTTGGGCAATTGAAGAACGAAAGGAAGACGCACAGGCAGAATAAGCAAGAACCTTAATACTAAATGCGGAAAGTGTCAATCGCGTTCATTTATTGAAGCTTGATTAGTCCTCAGTAAGTTCGCGTTTCTCTTCGAATTGTGGGTCAGCTATGAAATCATTTCTTTGTTTCTCTAGTTCGCTTAGCCTTTCGGTGATCAAATCGCGGTATATGGTAGTCGAAGGTCTTCTAGTACTAAAAGCACCTATATTGAAATAGGCTACGCCTTTCTTGCCTGAAATTTTTAAAAAAGTATATGTATTGTTAAATAATTCATGCGACGACAGATTCTTTATCGTTATAAAAATTCCTAAGGCTAAGCCGAAGGAACCCAAAGCAATCAACAATGCACCAAGCAACATTGCTCCCAGAGCATCGTAATTTGGGCTTTCGTTCTCTCCAAACAGAGGGAGATATCCAAGAATTGAGTTGAATTTTACATCTGTAGTTCCCTGGTTCATTAAAATTAGTTTATACTTTCCGATAGTTTCAGGTTTGAAATTAGCCACTAAATCTTGGCTGAATGTTGAAGAAGATACAATCAATCCATGTGGATCTTTAACAATTGCAGTAATAGGGATATTGGACGGATCTGCCTTTACAATAAGATACATAGTTGGACCATTATTCATGACATCTAATATTGAGTTTTTAGTTTCTTTGGATTTTATAATCTCATTAGCAGCTAACATTTTTTGGCCCACGTACGGATGCGATGCATTTATGCCCGACGTTGCAACAAGTAAAATCCCTGCACTTGCGACAATCAAGCTAACTATCACAATTATTTGGCCAATTTTCATTATTGCGGTCCCACCAATGTACATCACAAAATTCCGTTTATTAGAATCTATGTTGAAGACTTTCAGCCACTTTCAATAATAAGTTTAGCTGCAAGGAGATGAGTAGCATAAAATACTTGTAAAGCCTTTTGATGATTGCTTTATGAATAGAGCCTATCCTAATCCAATTCTAATCGCATCTGCAATTGCTAGTCATTTCCTTGAACTACTATCTATAGAAACATATGT
>JBKOWU010000261.1:0-8137 GCA_046724555.1 Thermoproteota archaeon
GTAGATACAGATGCTATAGCATCCGGACTAGTAGCTCTCTATAATGGGTTGGCTGTAAGTAAATTTTTAGGAATAAACCAAAATTTGAATAAAAAGGCCTGGATTGGGACAGTTAAAGCTATCATTACTGGTATAAGTTAATGACATCATCATACCAAAAGATGTCACGCTTGTCTTAAGTATTGAACTTTTCATTCTATGTCTTTTGTTATAATAATATCGTATGTTTCTGAAAGGTAGATGAACCCTCCAAGTAGCAAAGCTCAAATCCCTCCGAGCCCGCGTCAATCTTGTCCCTTTATTAGAGCCCAGACTAACAATATTAGTAGAACAGAAGAATTGGAAGCTAGTACAAGATACTGTGAAAAAACTCAGCTGCAACATCGCCAACAACTACAAGCTGCTGACCCGATGACCAAGTTTATGTATGCTCTTAAAGCCAAAGAATTAAATTTATTGCCACGATTGATTATGCAGCAGGATGAGTTTATCGACGTCAGATGTAATATCTAGATTTGATAGTTTGGAAGAAGCTTTGAAGTCTGTATTTCCGAAAGTTGATCCAAGATCTGTGGTTGGTCTTATTCTCAATGAAAAGAGGGAGAGGAATCCACTCTATACACTTGAGACTGTCATAAAGCCTGGTCAGAATACTGATGACGTGCTGTATATGGATGTAATGTATTCTATCAATTTTATACTAGTTAATATTCCAGCAAGATTTTATATTGTTTGAGTAAGAAGAGATCGTATCATAAGTAAGTAGTGGTGGGTATGAGGTAGATGATGCAGAAGAGTAATCAGCCTAAGCATTTTATTCATGCTTATCTAAAATACACACTTGCATCAGGTTATATGGAGTGCAGTTTGTGTAAAAATAGAACCAGCTCGATATGCATCAAATGTAGGTCTTGTTACACTTGCCACTGCGCGTTGCTATCAGAGCAACCATCACGACAAAAACAACAAAAACAGGAATGGCAAAGAAAGGTTATTGATGTATATGGTCAACAAGTAGAACCAATCTGCAACTATCGTACATGCCATCATAAATTTTCAGTACATGGCCAGAGTACACAATGCAAATGTCGCCACGCTCTGAATTATGCTGCAGGAGTATCATTATGATCGAACAGAGAACTCAACTCCCATAAATAAGAAGATGTAAAAAGTATTCTTAATCTTTATATGAAAAGAAGCAGGTCATCTAACTACCATGTGTGGCGGAATCTCTGTGATGGGTCTGTTTATGGTAACAATAGGACTAGCCAGCGTATATGCTATTACAACATTTGGCCCCAAACTATCTTTGCAAAATAAGATAAAGGCTACCAAAGCTAAAATGAAAGAGCTGATGCTAGCTCACAATAATCAAATCATATCATAATATAGTGTGCGGCACATCTGTGTGCATAGCAGGTTGGATATTGTCAATCCTAGATCATCGTTTATTTTTCTGATGCGTCTTGTCTATAAAAATAAAAATTGTGGCTGAATAGCATAGCCTGTTTATTATTCTAATGCTATTTTATTGGTTATGCAGTGCTGGCTGACTAACCGCCACCGCCACCGGAGCTGCCGCCGCCACCGCCACCGGAGCTGCCGCCGCCACCGCCATCGCCGCCACCGCCACCGGAGCTGCCGCCGCCACCGCCATCGCCGCCACCGGAGCTGCCGCCAGTTGGTGTGCTGCTAGCCGCTAGGCCGGCACCTGTCATGTTACCAGCTGTCATGTTACCGCCACCGCCAGTTTGATTACCACCGCCAGTTTGATTACCACCGCCAGTTTGATTACCTTGTGCTGCTGCTTGTTGTACAAAGCTAATAGCAAACATAGATGCAACGAGCATTGATGAAATTACTGATGCATATAGTGCTATAGTATATTTGTTGTTCATCGGAACACCACAATATATATCGCATTTATAATTATGTGGTGTATCTTATGTAATCAGCTTCGGATATGACTATCCACATTCAATGCCCATTGGGTTATGACATGGTTCACTTTGATATTCTTATTTTTCATAACGCTTATCCCATTTGCTACTAATCTGGAAGTAGGTTTTAACTTTCCGATTGTATTTGTATTATATGCAATAGTTTTGACTATGGCTGGGGTATTGCTACCAATAACTTGGCTGCATGCTACAAAGAATAAATTGATAGATCCGAACCTGACTAAAAGACAAATACGTGCTATTTCACTAGAGGCTATTCTTCCTTCCGTTGTAGTTTTATTATCAATTTTGGTTTCCTTTATCGACTTACAAACTGCATATTACTTTTGGATAGTAATAATACCTGCCAAGATAATATTACGCAAGAAATATCCTTCTTAATTTTGTGATGTATTTATTATTGCTATTATTACTACTGCTAACAGCGACAAATTGGCTAATAAATATGATAAGATAAGAAGATATTGTTAATATACTCGCATTTTAGTTTTCCTATATGCATTGTCATTTAGGATTTAGTAATACCACATGAGCTCCTTCCGTGTAGTTTTGAAAATCTATTATAAATAAATCTCACAATCAGTTTTCCTCCAGGAAGGCGATTAATTATAGTAGATATTATCATGCCTCCAGGTAGTATAGCTATCAATTCAAGAAGGGCATCAGATCCGCTCTTTGGTTCTCCAGTTGGCGAAATAAGATGGAATGATTTGTAACGTAGAGGAGCAGAAATCCTATCAAGCAGACCCTGTTGATCAGCTATAGCTATTGGGATAAAATCTATTTTCTCGTATTTGTCAAGGATATCAACCACATGTGCAAATCTAGTACAGGACCCACAATCTGCATCGTATGCCAAAATATACTTTGAAGATGAGGATTTTGTTTGCATGTGAGCGTCCTATCCTAACACCAGATAAACAATATCGTCAATAATATGATTTAAAACTAGCATTTTTACCTTGAGCTATAATAACAACCTCTCGATAATTTTGGTATGGCGATAAAATATGCGCCAAATGGCACACATAATAGCTGCTCGTCTCATATCGACTAAGATATAGTTGCATACTCCTTTGCCTATTAACTCTACTACTTTGTGAGTTATACATTTCATGGCTAGCCAACCATTTTGCCAATTTTTGATGTGATTTGTAGAATTACTATATGCCGCATGCTCCTTATGGTCAGTTATATGCTGAAACACGGGAAATTCTATTGCATCAACATCACTGCGATCTAGCTCCTTCATTTTGAGCCTTATTAAATATCTCATCAACTTCCTTGAAATAATTGCTTAAGTAGCAAGGTCCGTGCTGTGATGATGCCATTTTGAAGGTAACGCTATTATCTTATCTGCTGACCAGAAAAAAATTTAGTTGCTCATGTTCATGAGGCATTAAATTCACCGCCATTCGTATTCTCAAGTAACAGCACTAGCATAATAGATCGTCGTTGATCAATTAACTTTGGTTAACCATGTTAATCATTTTATAAATAAGACAAAAAAGAAAATAAATAGTGCAAAGAGAGTCAATAATATATGTTGGACCAGGATGGTGATGACAATGGTAATAAAAACGGTTACAGCGAAGGGCAACAATCCAATTTATCTTCTCCTTCTCCATTCACTTCCTTTTCTCGATACAATATATTGAGTATAATCGAGACCTTTATTGAACAAATATTCCATATAAGAAAAACACTCTTAGGAGTTAGTATTTCTGCTATTATTATGGCTCCTATTGCGATAGGGCTCTCAGTATTCTTACTACGTCATCCGTCATTCTTTGCGATTCTTGAAACAGAGAATGAATTTGGAATTGTTCTCAGTGAGCTGCTTGGTGTTATTATTATTATCTCTTTAGTGTGGCTTATAGTAGGCATAAGTCAATACCGATTAATTGGTTCCTGGAATAAAAGATATGGAAATTATATTAGAGAAAAACAAGAAATAGATAGGATGATCGCATCACAATATAGTGAAGATACTGCCACCAATACCAATACTAACGATTGATACTAAGAATAGTTTTCAGTATAATAAAATTTGTTCTGTTGTTAAAGGCAATTCCTGCTGCAGCTGCTGCAGCCGCTGCTTCTTTTGTTGTTGTTGTTGTTGTTGTTGTTGTTGTTGTTGTTGTTGTTGTTGTCCACCTCCTACCCCTTGTTCTTGATGACTGGATTTTAGTATTGGTTTTTCTGAAATGTTATCTCTACTATTATTAACATCAACAACAGATTCCTTCTTTCTTGGAAAGATTCTTTCATATGGCTCCAATACACTTCTGCAAAACTCTATTCCCTTTTGCGTTGGCTTGTAGACTATAACCATTCATTTTCCAAATGGCGATTCATCTTTTTGTATCAAACCATTAATCAATGCTTTAAGATCTGCCAAGTTTGCCGCTTTGACCAGACTATATGTACACTAATCTAAAGACACTTCAATATTTCAGCAAACACAGATAGATATATCAAATCATATATATGAAACAGTAAAATTATGAGAACCACATTAATAAAAAGTAAAGAATTTTTAGGTGATTAAACCATAAGATAGGTTGCAAACTTTCTATGGCTAACAAATTAGTTAAGAACCAGAAATTTATAGTATATATCCAAGAGTTTGATAAATATGATGATAATGGAAAACTGCTGTGCAGGAATCCAAGTTGTAACAGCTATCCAAAATTACCATATAAAAAATACTGTTCTAAAACATGCAACAAAGAGTTTGAACACTGGTACTATCATAATTTCTACTGGGATCGTATAAGATCCGATATATTCAAGCGTGATAACTATTCCTGCCAGATTTGCAAAAGAAGATTTCCTTATACATATAGAAGAAGGTTTGCACGATCTAACAAACTAGAATGCGATCATATCGTACCTAGATCTTTGTATAAGCAACTTGGCTATCAATTTGATACACTTGAGAACAAAATTAATGCAATATTAGAATTTTTTCATAATCCCGATAATCTTAGAACTTTATGCTATACATGCCACAAAAGTGTTACAACAAAATATATTGCTACTAAAAATTTGAGACCACCGATCTGAGTATTTCTTATGATTCGATAGAATTGTTATTCCCAAGATGTCATCTTCGCATAAGATCTAATCCTGTAAGTCCAATAGACTAAATGATATATCAAAAACTACCTATGCCAATAGAGTAAGATAAGACATGCCTGAAACAAAGGTTATCATAGCTGCTCCTGCCGTTTCTGAGGCTTTTCTGAGGAATTTTTCTCCTTCAGTATAATGCATATGTATGGATTTTTCGCTTTCCTTAGAACAGATACTACATTTCCACTGGGTGGACTCATTACAGTGACTGCAATATTCAAACGGAATCATCTCATTTCCACAAGCTCTACACAGCATTACTTAATCTATGTAAGACTTTGCTTTTAAAGGAAACTATGTGGGACTGCTTCTGTTTATTTCCTATATTCTAAGGGGCATTATAATCACAGACTACTTCAACGCAATAGTGCTGATAGATACAGTTTACATCCTGCGTCACATCTTCGATAGTATGGTATCCGGGAAATTTTAGACATGACAATATGGTCCATATAGTTATGGGAATACTTCTTTATGCATGGATTATGTTTTACTATATTGATGTAACTTCCATAGGAGCAATAAGTATACGGTACAGTTTTGTACGTGCGTTACGTTAAAGTGTATATAGTTAATACACGGTTACAAATCATTCTAGCCTAAACGCAAATTCCAATATCTTGTGAATAACACGCTACAGATACAAAAAATTTGGTATTCATAGCCGTTCTGTGTCAGCATGTACAAAGATATATTCGCCGCTAAATGAGCTTTATTATTATTTAGCCCTGTCTTGGTTTTTCACTTTCATATTTCTCTCCCCCTATTTGTGAACGTTCTTGCAGTTCTCCTTGCTGTTCTAGTTCTTCTACTGCCTGCTCTCCTTCACCTCCTGCTTGCTCTTTTAATGATTCTAATATCTTGGCGTTTACGTCATCTATATTCAAATTTTCTTTGAGATAGCCAACAAAGTCACTGGGTGTGATTATACCTAATGGTATGGTTATATTATAGTCGTCATCGTCACTATTAGTAATATTAGCATTCTCTTCTACAACAAGTAAATGCCTTACTTTATTTTGAGTCATGATATCAGCAGCAACTTCAACAGAAGATCTAGAATCAATAGTAACTAAGGGAGAAGACATTATATTTTTTATCAGCATTTTGCTGCTACTTGCATCATTAACACATACCTTTCTTACTAAATCACGTTCCGTCACTATACCAATAGGTTTGTTATTGTTCTTGTTATCAACTACTACCAGTGAACTTATGTTGTGATCCCTCATTTTCTTAGATGCTTCTTGTGCTGTGTTGGATGATTCAATTGTCTTGAGTTTTTCTGTCATAAGGTCATCTATAGAAACAGCTGCCACAGTCAATCATCATAGGTTCTATCAGTTGCTACCTATAAAGATTATATCAATCGAATTCGAAATATTTCAAAGTCAACAATTACTCTTATTAAAGTAGCTCTAGATTCTTGCTTTATACAATAAGCCGCAGGTTCTCCGATGCTCGAGGTATTTTGCAATATTTACAGCTGTCACTATTCTCTGCTTTCTGTGATCATTCTTCTTTACTAGTATGATCATAAAGGTCAAGTCTATCCTCTCAGTTTATCTTTGATGCAACAAATCATTTTTATTTTGTATTTGCGTCGTTGTTGTTATAATTATTATTATCACTATATTATTATTATCAGACACATTAACAATTGTCAATAAATCTTTTTTTTGCAATCTGAAGGGCCGCAGACGATTGTAACACTTTTAAGCTTTTTGAAGAAAAATATGTACTGTTGCCAAACAGCATATGAAAGAACACGAGAGAAAACAATGACATAAAAGATGACATTTTGTTATCTCTTTCAGGTTAAGTTATTGTTATTAGAGATTATAATTCCATAATAAGAGAGAGTGCTCTCTTAACTACGGTACCGGGGTTCTTATTTGGTTTTCTTCTTAACATTTCTCTAAATACACCAAAAGGTTTTGGTCCTCTCGACAGCATAGTTCTAATGATCTCGCTTTTTGCCATTACTCTCGCAGTATCACTCTTTGCAATGCCCGTAGTTTATAATCACTTACAATATCCATACAGAGATCTGAAGAAGTTTAAACTAAGGAGCCACAGATTCATCAAATTTGGTATAGTGCCTGCTGCTATTACATTGTATCTAGGTTTAGATCTTGGATTAGAGCCGGGCTTAAAATTGGTTTCCGTCAATGAATTTCGATTATCCGGGATTTATAATCGCTGGCATACCTTTCGCATTCATTTACATTTTATTTAGAGAAAGAAATAGATGAAAATGTACTTCTAACTAGCAAAATATTATTTAGACCTTTTTTGGTGGTTAAAACTTCTGCCCTGATGGATGCCGTTTGTGTTAATTGTCATTTTATTTATACTATCCCACAATTTATTGGCACTATTTAGAATCTTAGGCTGCATGGTTCCAGCAAATGGTATAACTCTATATACTCTGAAAAAAGCTGGATCATACGCTAGAAGAAATTAAAAGGTTGAATGCAGATAAGAGCGCAATATATCTTAATAATGATCATAGCATGCTGAGAAGTTTTTGACACTAGTCCACATAAACACTACCAGCTAACCAGAATCTCAGAGCAAGTCATCAGTTATTCCATGAAACTAAGATGACGCTACCATTGCCATCGGTCTTACAAGCCAACATAATCATGAAAATTAAGAAAAAATTCTTGTTATTTAGTAAACAAGCTTTGCTGCTGAACCGAGAAGAATGATTCCCATGCTTTTGCAATATTCGTGTTGAATTCTGTTATAGCTTCAATTGTGCGGTTATATATCTTCAGGTTTTCTCTTGCTGCATCTAAGGCATTTATTGCTAGCTGATTGTTGATACCTACAGCTCTAATCGTATTGTTTGTAAGTTCTGTTGATTGTTTTACTAATTGTTCGGAATAAGGAGCAGCGCCAGGGAGATTCAAACTGGAAGTAAATTGCTTTTGGGTGGAAGTTGCATTTTGAATCATATTCTTTGTAGTTTGAATATAATCTATTTGCAAGTTAGAAATTGATTGTGAATATTGCGGCTGCACCTTTGCGAT
>JBKOWU010000026.1:0-5918 GCA_046724555.1 Thermoproteota archaeon
ATTCCTTTGTCCTTATCTTCAAAAACAAAGTTGCTACCTGTTGGTTTGTCTATCTCTTCAAATAATTTCCTTCCTACAGGTAATACTACATTTACCAACTCTTTGGTCCCATTTTCGGTTTTCTGGTTACTTATTAAAGAGCGTGTGACCTAGAACAATAACCACAGTAACCATTAGTAGATAGTCTGTTATGACATATGCACTCACATCTACTGCCAAATCCTGAAGAAAATCTTTTTCGCATATACAGTATATTGTTACCATTACATGTATTTAAATACCATTAGTTACCTGAACCTAGATATTCCTTTTCCCCTAGAAAGAGTAGGGAAAAAGAATTTTAAATAGTTAATTACAGATAAGTACTATAGATTAGGCTTTAGTCGACAATTTTGCTACGTGCTTTATTACTATTATTTTATAAATAACCACTCTAAAATGCTCTTTGTTTAGCTTGAAGAAATATTTCGTTGCATCAGCAGTTATACTTGTTTTGTTCGTCTTACTTTCTATATTGGTTTCGCCAAAAATCAAATTTAACGGTACTATTAATAGTGGCTATTCTTCACCTATCGTAAGAGCAGACTCGATATCTTTTCTGGAGGTAAACAATTCTCACTCCAAAGCGCTTAACCAATTAATGGTCTTGCTAACAAATTATGGAAGAGAAGTATTTTGGCCTGTTGCAATTATACTCTTGTTCGTATTAGGTGGCTGGACAGGCAAAAAAACAGCTATAGTTATTGCAATATCTATGATTGTTCTGATACCTATAGGATTAATAGCAAAGGATGCTGTCGCAAGACCGAGGCCCATAATACCAAAATCAGACTTTTTAATTGCAGCAGATTCTGAGTTTGCTTTTCCTTCCGGACACGCATTAATCGTATCTGCAGGAGCAACTGTAGCTTTGCTGTCATTCAACAATACACCAAGAAAGCTTGTAATATCACTAGCTCTGACTGTAGAGGCGGCTCTTGTATGTATATCTAGAGTATATGTAGGTGGACATTACCCACTAGATGTAGTGGGCGGTATCTTATTAGGAGTAGGAGTCGCTCTAATATTTGTAGGTATAGATAAGTCTATAGAGGCAGTAATAACGCCATTAAGAAAAAAGATACTAAAAAGATAAAATAAAAAACTGATAAGATAGGACAATAAATCTATTTTCGTGTCCTGTGTGTGGTACAAACGTTATTGAAAAAATTGTAACGGCCTTAAGCTTGAAAGTGGAAAATGCAGCCAAGAAGGAAAATCTAGATTTGGGTTGTGAAACAAATATTTATTACGGCAATTTTTATATGCCAACATAGCATCAGCGTACGTCTGTTTGACTTATGAGGTACCCTGTATGTATAGACTTTTGCTATTTGTATCATATCTAAGGTCAGCCATAGTCAATACTTTAAATCCATTGTCATACAGATATTTGATTTCAGCATCAAACAGATTCAATGTTGTATCAATAGGTCTGTTGCTATCGCTTAAATCAGGATAATTAACAATAGTATGATAGATAATTATAGGGATTGCTCTTACTATTCCATCCTTGTTATTATAATTATTTAGGCTATTAACAGCTGTAGTGAATTTTTGAAACATCTGAGCGTTATTATATTCGTGGCCAACACTAGTATTATCAGCACTACTAGCAGAGCACCCATCCTCAATATGCTTATGAGCCCATAGTTTTTACACAGCTAACAAAAATAGTAAGATTGTAGTTAGTTTTCCGTTGTGCGATGTATAACTATTTTAGAGATTGAATTCCGAATTACATATTGCTATCTAGCAGGTACAGAAGAACCTATCGGGCCCATATGCCGCGATCCCATCATCATGCCACCATGATTAGCAAATCCTCTTCCGCCATCACGAGTGTCATGTCCTCCAAACATACCATGACGGCCAGAATCAGAACCAAAACCAAATAACAATGATGGCGGTGTCTGCTTATACAGAACCTTTCCGTTTCCGGCATCTACTATTACAGCAGTGGTTGTGTTGTTACTATTATTTTTCACATGAATATCATAGACGAGGTATCAATTTAGTGGACGAATAAATGCTAACGTAGCTGAAGTGTTCGAACCTACTGCTTTTTGGGCTATTGTTACAGCATCACTCAGATTGGTCTTTACCTTTGAAGAGATGGCATTACTTATTGTAGAACCGAGAGGTATTGATCCTGTGATGTTGATAGCAGGAATATTTGGCAAATTTCGTTGATTTGAACTTGCCGTTGAGGCAGTCGTATTGGCATTTTTGGACCCTGTACTATTGATTTGTGCTATACTTCAGAGCTGGTGCTGTCAAGAGTGTTATTGCAGCAATAACTATTGCTCCACACAATAAGACATCTTTGCTTACTATATATTTGTCATTGTTGCTTGTCGTTATGTAATGCTACTGCCAGATATATATAAACTTAATGATATTTATGTCAATATATCAGAATGTTTATGTCATTGTAGATTGATCAATTACTGAATTTAAAACAATATGCTAACAATAAATTGACATTTTTCCATACACCAATCATTGGGGCCGCCTATGAAGTGCAGCTCGGTGTAAAGATCATTTATTATTAGTCTACATCTCTGGTGAGAGATCAATTGTCGTAGTATTAGAGTAGATAATCCATCATAATCTTCTGGATTTTGTATTATTTATAAGTGTGAAAAACTACTTAGTCTATTATTAGTATGACACTCATAAGATGTAATGTTAGCTAAACAGCTGTTACGCGGCTCTGATAGTAGGCCTATATATCACCAAATGTTTTACCATCGTACTATAACTTGTTGAGCCTGAAAGTATTCCAAACGACTAGCTCCTGCTTTATTTATTGGGGTCCGATAATAAAGACTACTTGTCATATTAAGCCAAGCAATACTTTCAACAGTACTATCAATACAATTATACCTATAACGACGTAGATCAAATACCATATATTCATATTGCATGTGTCGATGAATACATTCCTGACAAAAAAATAAGCAATTTAATTTATTTTTAACGTGGATTGTTTTACAATTGAAAACACACCCGCTTGCTGATGTGTACAATAGAAAAGATGATTTTCTGCAACACACATCTGAACGCCTAGGCAGGATTCTAAAGAAGGATCAGTGGTAGTGAGGATAGATCATGTGTATGTTTCAAATGACACCGCTATTGTAGAGATGAATTCTACATCTATTGCTCTTAATGGACGACCATACGCCCAGAGGTACTGCTGGATAACACGATACGTTGACGGTTTGATCGTTGAGGTTAGAGCTTACTTGGATTCGGTTCTTGTTCAGCAAGTGATCGAAGAAAATGAGCGAACGACGACGAGTTCTTAAGACTTCTAGATCTATATAAATATATACATTATTTAGGCTTCGAAAGTATATTCTTCGAGTTTATTTATTTCACTTTGAGATACTTTTCAATAGCTCTTCTGATGTATTTGCTACGAGGGATATCGCCACGATTGTTGTCAATTTTATGTAACAATGATATAGGTAAGGTAATTCCCAATTTTTCTGTTCTATCTGGATTTTTTCTTATAGTACTAACCATACTAGTAGATTGTATATAACACTTCTATACTATAAGGGTTTTCCCTAATCTGTTCTAGTTTAAGTAATTATATAACACGCAATATCGATTTCGATGGTATTGGCTTATTTGACAATAATAAGAATCATACTAAAGAACCAGTATGGAAACAATTTGACTTTTGTCGCCAGGTCATCGTCTTTGAGTGTTTTGAAAAGGATATGCGAAATCTTACATAGCTGCAGGAATAGGATAATTGAAAATAAATGGAATGAATTAAATGAATGATGGTTTTTAGTGTTGCCTCATAACCCTTATGGTATTAAGTGCATGCCAAGGGATGAATGGACAGACCATAAGGATTGTATCTCAATGCTTAGTTCGTTACAGATTGTTCTCTGACTGCAAAAACCATATGTAAAACTGTGCTAATATAACTTGTGAAATAGTCTATCATGGTTGATCTATATTCATTATTGTTTTATAGGTGGACCAAAGTCGTCATAGCCTTTTCCTGATTTGCGCAAACTCCCGCTAATAACAAATATCTTAATTTTTTCTCTACTAGTAGTTTAATAATAGATCATTGAATAATCGCTTATTAGCAGAAGTATGCTTGATAAGAGTATCAGGTATTTAACGGTATTTATTTTTCATATTCTTTAAAAAATATAGTATTACCATAACCTATGGTAATGTTTACTAGAGGAACGACATTAATACCATGTTGACCTCATTTTCTTATTTATCAAATCCTGTTTCATTTGTTGGAATTCATCTTCAGATATTATTCCCTGTTGTTTGAGATTAGCTAGTTTGCTTAGCTCATCAGCTATTGATACTGATGATTGTTGTGCCTGCAGCGGCTGCTCTTGATGGTGACGATATGACACTTCTCTATCTTTATCCATCCCATTTCTTATTACCTCCAGTAATTCTTCAGCTTTATCCTTGGGAATTGCAGTTATAATTCCATCTTCTTCTTCTCCCACTTGCTCACACCTAATTTCATCCTTATCTACCATCATGAGTCTATCTAACTTGCCTCTACGGCTAGAATTAATGAGTCCAGGAGCTTTAAATATAATATTAGATGAAAAAACACCTTTATCAATTCTAACACTACTTATCATATCATATGGAATATCAACTATATCCTCGCGTAATCCAAACATACTTGGATCTTTTATTATTATTCTTCTATCAGTAGCAAAAATAACATTAGGAGTAAATTTAGAACCGCCCGGTTTTAGCCGGGATTGCCGAGCAACAACAAAGACTTCCTCGTTTGGATTCAACATATATGATATTTTGCCAATTTCGTCTAAATTATCTTTATCTGGTGTAGCCGCATCTGTAGTAAGGTTTGATCGTAGTTGTTGTTCCTCATCTTTAGTACCAAAACCCGACCGAGGCATCTGTCCATATTTAATGAAATTGCCTATTTAAGAAATTCGGGGCAGCATTTCTATTCAAAATATCGTAGATTGTATATACCTTTTCTATTGAATTTCGGTGAATACGAATAGCATGGATGATTATAGTTTATATTTGCTTTTTTAATATGATTATCATTAACAACAAAACGATTATGGGTAAAGCAAAGTGTGGACATGTAGAAAATAAACTATACTCTTATGCACACCATGGATTATGTAGAAAATGTCATTCCAATTTTGCATTTCTGATAGAGTTAGAACGAAAATATGGAGAAGATGCATTGATAGAATATTGGTATGCTAAAATACTGACTTATTCGCCATCAGAAAGAAAGGTACAGGTAAATTGCTTTATAGATCATTTAATTGAGTTTTACGAACGTAATCTAATCAAATTTCCATCAAGGGAGAAATATATTAGGAAAATGCTATATATGTTGCATTCACTTCAGAAACCATTTGATACAGATATATTGAGATGAATAATGATAACGATCACAGGAATTAAATTATAAACTTATTTTCAACCCAGCCTAGCCAGAAATGGTGCTAACGAATCATAAAGATCTACTACATCCTTTTCAGTTCTTCTATTTATCCATAGAATGAATTGAGTTCAATAGTAAAACCAAAGACTTTGTATTTATAAAATCTAATCGATGGCATTACCGCCCAAATGCGGAAATCTAGGCAGTATGTGTATTCAGAAGTCTCTACACTAAATAAGAATAGGTGAATTACATCTGGAAAAAATTATACCGCCGTCCTAGAAAATTTTATCCATGCCCTCAAGCCTTACCTTGCCTACCACAGAAAATGAGAATATTTTTGCTAGAAATTTAGAATTCCCACAAACATCTATTCTATGCTGGGCGTTTGAGAAAATCTACAATAGCGTATTTATTACTTCGGCACCATGCAATATCG
>JBKOWU010000214.1:0-3550 GCA_046724555.1 Thermoproteota archaeon
ACTTAGCTATTGCAGTAGAAAGAGGATTAGTAGAATATTCAGAGGTAAGAGATCTGTACAGAATTACAAATGCTGGCTTGGTATTCTTAGAAAAGTATACTCATCTTCTTAGCATTTTGCCTAAAATTCCAGAGCAATCTGATGCACCTTATCATGACAGAAAACAAGTGAAAACAAAGGATATTGGTTCAGTTGTAAGTAGGTCTATTAGAAAATGAGCTCATGAAGTCGTGTACTTAGTTTTGCTTTTTCTGCTTGCCATATGTTCATTTCGAATATTCGATGCATGTATTACCTCAAATTTGCATACATCACTACACTTTCCGTAGAATCTTATTCCTATTCTAGAGTAGTTTCAGTCCGCCTGTAACCTTATCTATCAATTCAGCTGGAGCTGGACCTATTCCTATACAAGTAGTGGTCCCGGGCGTAAGTTGAGTCAAACCGCTATCATGAACTTCGACCACTATCAGATCCAGACTCTGAGCGTGTTGCCTTACCTTCAAGAGTTCTTCAAAACTGTTTATTTTTACTACAACTTTTGCCTGACCTGTGCGATACCAAGGATTAAACCAGTTGATATTTTCACGCTTTGTCTTTTCAACTCCCAACACAGCTGCATGAGCTACCTGTGCAGCAATTTTGCCTGCTGTCATCGCAAGATCCTTCCTAACAACTATTACTTGTTTGTACACCTTTATTATTATACTAATATGATTTAATTAACAGGGGAAGATATAGATTTCCTATATCTTATCATGTCAGATAGTTATGACGTAGTAATAGCTGGTGGAAGCGTCTCTGGTCTGCTTGCGGCTAGAGAAGTAGCGGCTAAAGGACTTTCTGTTGTTGTGCTGGAAGACGATACCGAAATTGGGACGCCAGAGCATTGTGGGGGACTTGTAAGTATTGATGGCATACAAAATCTAGGAATAGTACCTTCAGATGACTCTATTCAAAATAACATTAAATATGCAAAGATTTCTTCGCCTTCGAGATCATTTGAACTGAATGCAGAAAAACAAAAAGTAATTGTCCTGGATAGAAGAGTATTCGATAAACAGATCGCGTTTCAGGCTCAAAAAATGGGAGCAGAAATTAGGGTCAGATGTTCTGTGCGCTCCATATCTAAAAAAAAAGAAGACATTGAAGAGGACATTGGCGATGACAAAGGCTGCTATGTTATAAAGACCTCTGATGGACACTTGACTTGTAAATATTTTGTTGATGCTAGAGGAGTCGGATCACTGATCCGGCACAATAGACAAGGGATATTCCAATCTGCTCAATATGAAGTGTATGCTCCATGGATCATTCGTGATACTATAGAGGTAAAGTTTGACAGAGATAAATACCCAGGCTTCTTTGCATGGATTATTCCGATAGGTTCCGAAAGAGGAAAGGTTGGTGTAGCTGGCAGATCAATTAACGCTGCAAATGTCTTAAAATCATACATGGACAGCAAAGGTGGAGCATATTCAGTGGTTCGTAAAGTTTACGCTCCCATTTGGATAATGGGACCAATGGAACACTTTGTATCCGGACGTAATATTATAATTGGCGATGCTGCAGGACAAACAAAACCAACTACTGCTGGAGGCATTTATTCTTGTGGAATGGGGGGGATATTGGCAGGACGAGCCATAGCAATTGCGAAGCAAAAAAAAGACGACAATTTATTGCATGACTATGAGAAAAAATGGTTTTCTATCTTTAAGATCGAATTTGAAAAGATGCTTATAATCAGGAAGTTATTAGAAAGATTAGATAATAAAGCAATAGATGAATTATTCTCAACAGTTTCAGAAGGAGAAATGGAACTTGTATCTAAAATGAGCGATTTTGACTTCCATTCAACAGCCATATCAAGGATACTATACTCGCGAAGTGGTTCAAAAATAATAAAAACTGTCCTTGGTAATGAGGTCAGACGTCTATTTAACAGCTAAGGAAGATATAAATTCGGATATTGATCTTTAAATCAACTGTAATGTCTAAAGCCTTGCAATTACCTACCTGTACTTCATGTAACAGACCTATAATGCCCAACGATGAGTGTGTAAAATATTATTGCCCAAGTTGTGGTTATGTTTTGATTTGGCGGTGTCAAAGCTGCAGAGAATTCGCTAGAAGTTACAAGTGTATAGGGTGTGGATTTGAGGGACCATAAAGATGGCCTCGCGACTAGTTGCAAGAATTAGAATACTGCCTGCCGAAGCGGATTCCGATTTGGATGGTTTAATACTTGGACTTAGAACAAAAATTGCTGAAGGCATTGAACTTAAGGCTCATGCTAAAGAGCCAATTGCTTTTGGGTTACATGCTATTGTAGGTGACTTTCTAATAGATGATGATGAAGGCCAAATGGATAAGCTGGAAGATTCAATAAAAAAAATAGAAGGCGTTGGTGAAATAGAAGTGATTAACGTAAGCAGGCAGTCTGTAAAAATAAAATGAAAATAATATCGTGAAATGACAAAAATTTCTGCAATATGGTCATGCTGGAGGAGGTTAACATAGGAATTTGGGAAAGTCTCGTAGAAATAAATCAGAATCATCATCAAAAATACTATTAAGAGTAATAGAGGCAAGACATAGGGATGTAGGAAAACGTAGAGCACGAATTGATTCCAATACAATGCAGAGGCTTGGAATTGAAGCCGGCGAAATCATTGAATTAATAGGAAAACGAAGTACTGCAGCGACAGCTTGGCCTGGTGATGAAGAGGAGAAAGGAATGGATGTCATCAGAGTGGATGGACAGACAAGGAAGAATGCCGGCGTAGGGTTAAATGATCTATTGCTTATAAGAAGGATTGAATCAAAAACTGCAAAAACTATAATTCTGAAACCTCTCGTCAGTAGTAGTATTGCTGTGGATAGAGAGTTTTGTGAATTCGTAAAGAATAGACTTAGAGGTTTTCCCATCAACGAAGGCGACGAGATATCTGTAGTAATATTGGGTAATCCAATGGATTTCCGGATCGAAAAAGTTTCGCCGGCTACAATTGTAAAGATCGAACGCTCAACTAAATTGCATATAATGTCAGAAGCTGCTATCAATAAAAACCCTAGGGTGACATACGAGGAAATTGGTGGACTTAAAGAACAGATTAAACGTCTTAGGGAAATAGTCGAATTACCTCTACGACATCCTGAAGTGATTGCGAGGCTCGGCATAGAACCTCATAGCGGTATACTAATGTACGGTTCACCGGGCTGTGGTAAAACGTTAATCGCGAAAGCACTTGCCGCGGAGTCACAAGCAAATTTTTACATTATTAATGGTCCAGAAATTGTGAACAAATATTATGGTGAAACAGAAGCTAGATTACGAGATATTTTTAAGGAGGCGAGAAATTCTGCCCCAAGTATTATATTTATTGATGAAATCGATGCGATAGCTCCTAAGAGAGAGGAAGCCTTCGGCGACGTTGAAAAACGAGTTGTTGCACAGCTCTTATCTTTAATGGATGGTATGTCAGATCGTGGAAATGTGATCGTACTTGGCGCTACAAATAGGCCTGAAAGTCTTGATCCCGCATTAAGG
>JBKOWU010000140.1:0-5564 GCA_046724555.1 Thermoproteota archaeon
CTTCCTTTCCTGTCATTTTCGCAGTGAACTTTTGCTTGCCTTGTGCGTGTGATGAAGTTACTAGACCACCGCCAATCATTGTAGCAAGTGCCAATGCGGCTGTAACTATCCCTACTACACGAAGCGTTTTCTCAATATGCATATTATCATCTATTTATAAATACTATTAGAAAATAACACGTTTAAAGAGAGCTGATATATACGACTACTACTAGCAAGGTCAGCATATACAAATATTGCGGACATCTAAGTCATTCAAATAGATGTTCTCCATGATACAACTGATTAGCAATTTGATAAGTACGTCCTTGTGAACGCATCGTTGGTGAGTGTGCTGCTAGGTATCTTGCTGCAGCAACTAACATGTGTGTTCTTGTTGCGCTGTTAACATCATTATCTTGGTAGTTATCATCGGTAGACGCTAGAGAATACTGTCTGAAGACTGCTTCTATCATCTGAATAGAATGAAAGTTACGGTCTTCGCGTAGCAAAGCCTTTCCAATTGCTGCTAAATGTCGATCTGGCTTCCCTTTGTTATTATAAAGATAATCCATCATTAACTGTCCTGCTTGATTTACTTGCTGCTGCTTATCTAGAAGTGATAAAAATACTTCTTTTAACAGTGTCTCAGGATTTTCTTTAAGTGTACTATCATCATCAACAACATTATTGCTGATGTTTTTTTCTTCTGCACCCGTTGTTGGTTTAGGCAATGGTACTTGAGGGACATTCAGAAAGCGGTTAAGGTAAATTCTCATTGCACCGTCAAAAACACCTCGCAATAATTCTTGCGTAGCGGTTCTTCTTAATGCATGATGTACAGCGTTAGCATAGGTAAATGTATGCAGTACAGCATCCCAATCACTAAATTCATTACGAGTATGAAATTGTACTATGCGCAAAGCTGCAGTATCGGCCACTGTACTGGCCAATTCTTCTTCACTAGTACCTCGGCTTAAGGCATCTAATAATGAGTTTACGATTAACTGCGGATCATCAGCTAATAATACGGTCATTAGATGGTTTCTTCGTTGATCCCATCTTTTTCTTATTTTGTCTTCGCCTGCCTGTCCTCTTCTTCTAATTCCATTATTCAAAACTATGGGTAATTTTTTGAAGGCTTTTTCAAGGATATCAATCAGGTCTACTGGGTATCGCCATGAATTAGATTCCTCCATTCTTTCAGCATTAGCATATCCTGGTACAAGACTACTCAGTACTGACTCTACTAGCTCCTTATTGTCACTATTATCCCATCCAATTATATCGAGTGCCTCTAATGCCTTATTAGTAAAATCTAAAACATGTCCAATGTCAAGTAAACGATGATCAGTTGCTGCCGCAAAAAGTATATTAGATATCTGAGAACTATTGGCGCCCAACCGTATAGCAGTAACGATACATCTTTCTGCAGCTTGTGCATCACGGGATTCAATGAATTGTCTGAACCAGCGTTTAAGAGTATGCAAATCTGGCCAAGGCTTTGGTAATGGAGATATTTTAAAACGTGGCGGCATGGAAGCACAATCCTGTGCTACAGCAGAAAGACCATGATATAGAGCATAAGATATATCTTCAGCATCGAGGTATGGGATAATATTCATCATGCAGGTATGGATTGTTAAGCCCTGACCCCATCCGGATTGTTTATAATGACTACCAAAATCAAGGCCAACACGAAATGCGTTTAACAGACCATCATCAATATCTTTTTTATTAAAGGTATTCTCTTTGTTTCTCTTATCGTCTAACATTGCAATTACTATCTTTGCAATCATTAATGGAATATTTCGTTTCAGTGCATTCTCTAGTAATGTTCGATGACGATAGTTATAGGAATCAACATCTACTACTACCTGTGGGATATCTATCCATACTTCGTTCACATTACGAATTTCAACTGGAAAAGAAGTAACATCACCAGCCCACTGATCAAATGTTCCTCCGTTCATAAGGTCAAATCGTGCATGATGCCAGTGGCAAGTAAGAATTCCGTCTTTGACAGTACCTTGGTTTAGTGGAAAACCCATATGGGGACACCGATTATCTATAGCATATATCTTGGAATCATAAAGGAAAATTGCGATTGTGTGATTTTCAATTGTGAGAGATAAACAACCACCGGCAGATTCTATATCTTTGGTGCTGGCGGCATATACATAATTATGATTGTCAGTTTTTGACAACATACTGGGTATACCTATTATCTCCTCTTACCTATAGGTCTATTCTCCTGATACTATCCGGATAAAAGGTAGTTGCTGAGAGATCAGGCAGGTATAGAGATTTTATGTAGAAGTACGGTCTCTCATGTCACATAATATCTTATAACTTTCTACCCATTGACTTAGAATGATTAGATTATAACATTGGATGGCAATTCTTGTTTTTTTCTATTGCTGCTTCAAGAACATAGTTTGAAGGGCTTACTACTGCATCACTTGAACAGACCGCAGCAGTTTGGAAATCCAGATTATATTATAATGTATTTAGCTACATTAAAGAAGCGATTTCTTTATAGGGCTATTTGATTCAAAGCATAATGGCAGGTTACTGACACCATGGAAAAAGACACCATGAAGCGGTTTTAATAATTCTTCATTGTATTCATTAGCAAATCTTAAGTTATGCAATGTAGCGACCTTGTTCATCTACTATCCATTCTTCAAACTGCATTGTACTAGCTAATTGCTTTGTGTGTGTAACGCAGTCTATTTATTTATACATTCATATCGACAATGCAATAGTCAGAGACTTTGAGTAAGCGCCTAAAATGAGTTAAAATTTTTCAAAAGTTATATTAGCATGGTATTACAAGCGGTTTTGCTCCATAAGACCAACTTATGGAGCGTTCGTCTATCATATACATCCCTTATGGTTGCCAATACTAACCTTAGAAGCCATAAGGGCTTTTCCAATTATATCAGCAGACGAAACCAATGCTAAGGCCTCTTTTGCAATAGCGTATGTGTAGACCTTATCATAACACTCTGAACATACGAATTTCCAGCCAGTAATTCTGCAGCTATACAATGGTAAGCTTCGTAGTTTATCTCGCTTAGCCTCTTCAGTCAGCAGCTCTGCAAGTTCTTGTTTTAGCTGTTTGACTTCATTGATATAAGAAGGTCTATTAATATTACCACAAGAGTAATTTTCAATCCGCCTTATCCTTTTTTCTAAATGGGCCATCTGATTGCTCTTTGGCTTGGTCAACTTTCAAATTATAGGTATATCTAGACCACATTTTTGGCACTTAAATTATTGGTAATCTCCAGACTGGTTATAGCATCTTGACGCTGCTTATCCCAGGCTGTGATTTCTTAAAGGCTAGGCAATGCTTGAGTTGATTGGCAAGGGAATTTCCCTTGTGAAGCATCTGGTTTGTTTATCCTTGTATACAACTTGCTTTAGCAGGGTTTAATCTTTTTTGGCAGACGACAATTATAAATCAAGTAAATGTAATAAACACCTTAAGTGAGTAAAAAATCTTCAGAAGTCATATTAGTATAACTTTGTAATTATTTTTGCAATGCTTTATCTTATAACAGGAGAATGGATAGAGGACCCCAGCGTATCTCTGCAACAATATGCTACACTATGGGATCAAATGATTCGTCCAAGTCTTGAAACACTATCAAATACGGCTGACGAGAAAAAGACTGGGGGAGTCTTTGCTGGTCAGAGAGCCGGATGTTTGATACTTGATGTTTCTTCTCATGAAGAAGTAGGTCAGTTCTTGGCAAGTTTACCATTCTTTAGCCGTTTAAAGTGGAATGTCATACCACTTCAATCATATCGTTCTGCAATAGAAAGAGACAGCAAAGCACTAGGCGGCAAAGGTTGACATTAGCCTCTTGGTGTCAATTCGCTACTGTCAAACATTTTACAGCCTTGGCATCGAAGTGAGTACCGGCAGCAGCAATTCGTTCAAGACTAGGCAGTTAGATTGAGTTGTTAAATTCACCTGTGTGAGCTGCCATCGTTATATCTATGTTATTTTTATCCGTCTCTAGCTATAATCTTATAGCCTGAGGTCTGGCGTACGATAAAGATAAAAATCTGGACACCCTAATATTTACGAAGGAAATTTCTGGGATTTGAGCACAAAAACTGACCAACTGGAATGGCGTAGAAGTAAGGTCATTGATCTAAGATCCAGAGGCTTAAGTTATGGAGAAATAGCTCATGAGCTGCAAGTATCAAAGGCTTCTATTCTGATGTGCAATACCTTCGTAAACAGGCTAAAGAAACTATCGAGTCCAAAAGTATATTATTTATTTCTAAAATAAGATATGATATTCTTTGCAAACAACTGCAAAGATACCATGTCAGGTAAATCCGGAAAATAAATAGTAAAGTAGGTTACGCCAATGTCTACATATTTGTTAATTTCTCTTAAAATGGTGTCAGGTGTTCCAGCAATAACCAATTCTGATTCTATCCAAATCATTTTTTTATCAAGCATCATCTCTTTTCTATTTTTCAATTCATCTTCATTGCTTCCGAGAAATATAATACCATGCCATGCCTTTATTATGTCGCGACAACTTCTGTTATTGTCACTTTTATTATTGTTGCAATAGTTTTTCAACACTGATATCTTATCTACGTATCTGGCATAGCTACAAAGCCCATAATTCCAACCATCAGCATACTTGGCTACTAATGATAGAGTCTTTCTGCCACTTCCTCCTATCCATATGGGTATATGTGGTTTTTGGATTGGTTTTGGATTACATTCTGCGTTTGATATGTTAAAATATTTTCCTTTAAATGATGCTGTATAACAATCATTAACATTATTATTCTGACTTTCAGAGTTAGTTAGCATTCTCCTTAATATTAAAATACTTTCTTCTAACATTTGTACTCTGACCGAATTGGATGGAAAAGTAAATCCATATGCATAAGCTTCTTTTTCAAACCAGCCAGCACTTAGCCCAATCTCTAATCTACCATTACTTATGACATCTAAACTAGAAGCCATTTTTGCTACAATAGATGGATTTCTGTACAGATTAACTAGTATTGCTCCCAATCTTATTTTGGTAGTAACAGAAGCAAGTGAAGAAAGTGTAGTCCAACACTCTAACATGGTTCTTTTTTTATTGGATTTTTCTTGAGTTGCTTTAGTGGCACTAGTATTATTATCATTTTTAGAATCAAATGAAATATGATAATCTGAAATCCAAGGAACAAAGTTATCCTTTAACCATAAAGAATCATATCCTAACTTTTCACATTCTAGTGTAATATCTAGAATATCTTTGTACTTTAGTCCATCTTGGTATATGTAACAACCAAATCTTATATTTTCATTCTCCGTCTCATTGTTCCTTGCTTTCAATTTTTTATCCTTGGTTCATAATTAAAACCGGTATATTCTATTAACAATGTGAAATAGTCCACTCTTAGACAAATGGAGAAACAAAATTGAAAATACAATCAGCCATATCTTCTGCAAATTTTTCACGGCAATAACGATTATCCCGGATACAATTAATTACTTCAATCTGTATTGCCACTAATCCTGATTTGATTCGTTTACTACCATATTCTCTAAT
>JBKOWU010000291.1:0-3906 GCA_046724555.1 Thermoproteota archaeon
TGACGTAATGGGCTATGATCTAGGATTGACTTCAGCTCCTATAAAGCCAATTATGTTTGTCTTAGATACAATAAGGAATGATACTGATATCAAAGTGATACATACAAGAGAAGGACATCTTCCAGACCTTTCTGACGCGCCGTACAACAAAGTCCTTCGAAGCAAAATTATTGGAGATGGCGTAGGAATTGGAAATATCCCAGAAGGCGGACTAGGAAGATTGCTAGTAAGAGGAGAAAAGAATTGGGATATAATCGATGATTTATATCCTGTCCCCGGAGAATACGTGATAGATAAAGCAGGAAAGGGAGCATTTGGCCAGAGTAACTTGCCATTGATTTTGAACAACCTTGGAATAACTCACCTTGTAATTACCGGTATTACTACAGATGTATGCGTACATACTATCATGAGAGAAGCAAATGATCATGGGTATTGGTGTACCATGCTAAAAGATGGTACAGGTGCTACAGATTATGGCAACTACATGGCTGCCATAAAACAAATTAAAATGCAAGGTGGAGTATTTGGATGGGTATCAGACTCCCGCAAATTTGTAAATGGTATCAAATCTGTGTTTAAAGAAGGTGACAAGTAATTTCCGGTCTAATTACACTAACAAGCATCAAGACGATGTCTGAGAGAATAAGGCAAGGAGTTTTGTCTCCTTCAGAGCTGGTTGAAGCCTGCTTGGATAGAATCAAGAAATTCAATCCATCTCTGAATGCCTTTATTACTATTCTTGAAGAAAATGCACGTCAAGATGCAAAGGTTGCTGAAAGACAAATTAAGGAAGGACATTGCATTGGTCCTTTGCACGGCATTCCATTTTCAGTTAAGGATGTAATCTATGCAGAGGGAGTAAAGTGTACCGCGGGTTCAAAGATAATGTCCGATTATATCTCTAAAATAAATGCAACTCCTGTTGAAAAAATGAAGAAGGCAGGTGCAATCTTAATTGGTACTAATAATACACATGAATTTGCATGTGGAATAACCAATATTAATCCACATTACGGTTCTTCAAAGAATCCATGGAATAGGTCAAAAATGTCTGGGGGTTCAAGCGGAGGCTCGGCTGTTTCAGTAGGAGCAGGCATGATACCTGTCTCGTTAGCTACGGATACAAGTGGCTCTATTAGAGTTCCTTCTTCGCTTTGTGGCGTTGTAGGTCTAAAGCCAACTTATGGAAGAGTCAGCAAGTATGGGATTGTAGATTTGGCACCATCACTGGATCATATTGGAAGTATAACAAGGAGCGCATGGGATGCGGCTGCAGTATTGCAGACTATTGCTGGTCATGACCCTTTCGATCCAACTAGTGAAGCTAAGGAGGTCCCAAACTACGTGGAGATCGTCGAGAAAGAGAGCGAAAAAACAAATAAGAAGAACTTTTCTGTTGGAATACCAAAAGAATACTTCTTCGATTACTTGCAGCCAGAAGTACAAAGGGTATTCTTTAATTTTGTTGATACCATAAAGTCTATGGATATTTCTGTTTCTGATGTACATATGACTGGATCAGATAAAATCTATGAATCGTGGAGGCCCCTAAGACTTGGGGAGTCAGCAGAAATTCACATGAAGTGGTTGCAAACAAGATCAGCAGATTATGGTGAAGATGTCCGAAAAATGTTGATGCAAGGAACAGAAGTTTCTGCAGTAGATTACATACGATCTCAAAAGTTTAGAAAATACCTAAGAGATGAATTTATTAAATTACTGCAGAATTTTGATACACTTATTATGCCAACCACTCCCCTCACTGCTCCCGGCTTTGATGAGCAAACAGTAGTTATTGGCGACAAGACATTGCCAGTGTATCAAGCCCTAAGCAGGAATACTATTGCATTTGATAGTACTGGTCTGCCTGCAATTAATGTGCCAGCTGGCTTCAGTAAGAACAACATGCCAGTAGGAATACAAATGGTAGGTTCTTTGTTTGATGAGGGAAAGATTCTATCACTTGCATATGCATACGAAGAGAGAAATAATAATGTCACAAAATTCATACCACCTCTTTGACAAGGTACCTTTTCATCTAAAACTGAGCCTATAATTTTTACGTGGATCTAAAGATTATATTATTTTTATCAGTTTTTACGTTCATATTGTTAGACTAGTCTAATCTAAGGTAATTACTGCTCTATAGCGCAATAATGATGGTACATGGATGCTTGCGATGCTAAAATATCATTATTTCTGGTTCGAAATATACAAATCTTACAAACGGCAGTAGATGCATTTATACTCTATCATACGATATAGTATTAGACTCGCTTGAAGATAGCAAGGATTGTCCACGGTAGGGAAGAGACTTTTGCTATTGTCACTGAAAATGGAAACGCAATCATGAGAGACGAACTAATAAATCAAACAAGATTAGTTTTGCCTTTTAATATAGAAGAATTTATATTCGAAGAATCGTTCCAAAAAATAAATGAGTATGGCCTTAACAGTCTGTCATTTAACCATCATATAAACGAGTTTCATCTTCTTCCGCCCATAAAAAAATCTTTTAAAATAATATGCTTAGCATTTAATTATACAGATCAAGGAAGCTGGGTGAGGTTTGGAAAAAACCCCCCAAAAGAACCTGTGATCTACCTAAAACCAAGGACAGCCCTGATTGGCTCAGGAGATGATATCATATGTCCAAATTTTGTAAATGAACTGGATTATGAAGGAGAGTTGGCTTTTGCGATAGGCAAAAATTGTAGAAAAGTTGATGAAGCAGATGCTTTAAAATATGTTGCAGGCTATTTTCTATTAAATGATATATCAGCACGTGATATACAGTTTGTTGATAAACAGTACACAAGAGCAAAGGGATTCGATACATTTGGACCATGTGGGCCTTGGCTGACTACCTCTGATGAAATCCCTAATCCTTGCAATCTTCATCTAAGTACAAAAGTAAACGGTGAAACTAGACAAGACTCTTATACAAAGAACATGGTCTTAGACATAAACAAAATCATATATAGCTTAAGCAAGACCATGACATTAGAACCAGGTGATATAATATCTACTGGGACTCCAAGCGGGACAGCTCTATCCATGTCGTCGAATCTGAAATACCTAAAGCATAATGATATCGTGGAAGTTGAGATAGAAAAGCTTGGAAAAATTACAAACAGGGTTATATTTGCAAATTAAAAGTCTTTCTGATTGTATTGTTGTATATGTTAATACTTACCTCACATGATATTAATGCTCCGTATAAATAATAAATCCAACAGAGGGGTTATAGGTATTTTATTTTTACCAGATGTAATATAAGATTATTTGTCTAATACTATTTCTGTAATGTCATTCATATAGGAATGAATAGAAAGAATGCATAGTAAGAGGTACTATTTCGGCTGTTTCGGTTGTATATAGTCCTGCTAGTTTTCAATTACTATTATCATTAGTTTGCATCTATTCAGGTCAAACCCGCTGCACGTGTTGCAAAATATATTTCCAAAGCCAGATGGAAGACAATGGTTATCAACATGGCCCATCCAGAGGCTATATTATTAATATTATTATCAACGAGTAAGCGAAATATACGTATTAAGGCAAAATTATCAATATTGGTCTGCACTCTGGGTTACATTCTTAACTAGGAACATGTGGTTTGGACAAAGAGGTGTATAAATGATTCAAGTTTGTGGCTATGCAGCTCATAGTGCGAAATCACGCCTAGCACAGTATTCTTTTGAAAGACGTGAACCTCAAGACTTTGACGTTATAATTGACATACATTACTGCGGGATTTGTCATTCTGATATCCATCAGGTCAATGATGAGTGGAGTGGATCAACATTTCCAATGGTCCCTGGACACGAGATTACTGGAATTGTTTCACAAGTCGGGGCAAAAGTAACTAGATATAAAGTAGGCGATAAAGTAGCCGTGGGT
>JBKOWU010000178.1:0-7243 GCA_046724555.1 Thermoproteota archaeon
AGTCAAGTGCATTGCTAAAGTTGCAAACAAAGCTAATTTAACTGAAAAGACAAAACGTCAAGCTTTTAACATTATGAAAGAAGTCACAGAAAATGAAATATCTGCTGGTAAAGATCCGATGGGATTAGCAGCTACTGTTCTTTATATATCATCTATTAAAACGGGTGAAAGCATAAGTCAAAAAGAAATTTCTGGCGTAGCCGGAGTAACAGAGGTAACATTAAGAAATAGATTTAAGGATTTAACGTGTCAACTAACTGATCTAAATTAGAAGGTATTAATCTTTAAAATTGGCTTTGATATTCTGAACTAACTTCTGCCTCAACGGTTAAAGCTAATTTTTATCTTTATTTAGTATTGACTTTCAACGACTAAATGGGAAAGTAGTTTATAAGCAGTACAACAACAATACAAACTATTTGAAAGACTACGTGATAAGCCATTTTGAATTTGGAATATTGAATAACACGAGCTTAATGTATGAACCACTTTGTTTACCTTATTTCTGCTGATGTTGTATTTGCTCTAGTGATGGTGTTGTAGGTGTATAGAATTCATGGGTACTTATTGCGACAGAGTGTGGGCCTCCAAGGCTAATCGTTCTACCAGATATATTCTTCAAAACCATATCAGTAATTGGATCTCCAAATCCAAACTGACCATGATATACACACATCTGTGGTGTAACAGATATTTGTGATATGTAGCCAAGTGCCAATGGAGTCAAGTCAGGAGCACGGCCAACAAGAACTTGGAATATGGGAACATTGGGAGTATTAGCATCACATGGTAAGTTCAAGGCTATGTGTCCTTTGCTTGCATATGGCGTCGAGTCGTATAACAAAATGAACTGATTTGCACTCAGGTTTACGCCATGGAGCGGAATTGTTACTGGTGCAATATTGATATCAGATTTATGAACATAGTCTAGACTGCTGGATATTTGCTGACTCATTGCTGAATCAAGCTGTGCCTCTTCGGCTAAAGAAGTCTTAGTACTACTAGGCGATATATTCTGAGTAGTATATGTTCCTGTAATGACTACAGCAATGTAAACAAGTATTGCTAAACTGGCAGCTGCCATAGTTGTCAATGCAATAGTCATATAGATCCTATTGTTTTGGCTCCTTAAAAGCAATATGTTATTGAAGAATGAAAATAAATCTCATAATAACTCTCTTTTGTAGAGCCAAAGGGTCTTAACCACAATATGTAACTTATGCTCAATCTAAGTCCGGACCTTTTTATCTGGTCGTCACCTTAAGTTAGATAGATACTAATTGGAGAATAATACAATAACAACACCTTTTTTATTCTATACCATAGATATTAAGCAATATTATATTAGATAAAGTGAGGATTCTGACATATGATCAATAGAATAAAGATTGACAAGGCTAACAAAATAGCCACATTGGAGGTTACAAAAGGTGATCTTGAAAAGATAGTCGATTCACTTGACAACATGGCGGAAAAATTGCAGAAAAATCTCTTGGAAAATCTTCCATCTAGTGAATCCGATAGAGCAAGACTAGATGATTATAAGGAGTTAAGAGAGAATATTTCAAAGATCTTAATCCTGATCTAGATGGATATATGATATATTTGAATAATTTGCTAGACAAAATCGATACCCATTCCAAAACATGCCTAAGCTATGATAATCCAATTCTATGATAAGTGGACTAGACTTAAACAAGATCTCCTTATATACATCAATTCTATAATCAAAGCTTAATGTTATCTATCAACTGTAAAGAAGCGGGTGATCCTCAGTGTTCACATACTATTACAGGAGCTACAGAACAAGAACTATTTGAAAATGCTAAAAAGCATGCAATGGATACACATGGAATGACTGCTCAGCAATTCAAAGAAGATGCCAAGAAGAAGGAGGGCAAGTATCGCAAATTAATTAAGGAAATATGAAAAACAAGTGCCACACTATTTATTGTTTTAATTCAGAATTATTCTAGGCACTATCTCTGAAGTTGGGTTGTTAGAGACGAAAATATGGATACCGGTCCAAAGGCTTTCGTGATTGGCGGACAAAATATAGAAAGAAACTCTGAATATAATAAATGTACTATGACTTTCCAAATCAACTCTCAGGCCAGGGAAGAGGTCTTACTGTATGTGATACAAACTATTGTAACTCACGCTACATCAAGAGATATCCAAATTGATAGTATTAATATTGATGTGGAAGGAGATGTTGATTTGCGTGGATTCACAGATATATCTAATGATGTACCGATGCATCAAAAGAACAAATAGACCATCTGCGTGAAATTGGAAAGAAATTTTCGCCAGCATTTGATACGTTGACTAATGGAACTTCAGTAGTTTTAGTTAACCCTTAATTAAGTAGCATAGAAATGTGTTATTTACAATAACTTAGGGTATGCTGAACTAAGAGATAATATTTTTAGTAGCAAAGATTAAAGCTTTGTTTTTAGAAAGTACTTTAGGCGTAAACGTGCAACACCAGAATAATTTGAGAGTAAAAGAGTGCAATAAATGAGCACAAAGATGCAACAACAGATTGAATGGCGTAGAGACAAGATCATGGAGCTGTTAAGCAAAGGTGAGAGCAATCAGTCAGAAATAGCAAGATATTATAGGTTGACAAATCAATCATATATAGAGATATAGCATATCTCAGACAGCAAGCTAAAACTAACATCAAAAGATACATTGACGAGCGATTGCCAGAAGAGTATGAGAAATGTCTGGTTGGACTTAATGCAATAACAAAAGAAGCATGGAATACAGCAGCTAATACAGAAGACGAGGGAAAAAATACAAGCATTGTCATTAGCCAAAGAGTGTTATTCTATAAGCTTGATTTACTTACAAATGCTACTGTGGTAGATGATGCTATCAGGTTCGTATCGCTGAAATCTACAGAGAGGATAAAATCATCTATTGGTAGTAAGGAAGGTGAGAAAGAACAATTAAAAGAACCCGATTATGATGAAGATCAGCTAGAGAAACAGCAGGAAGAGAAAACAAGAGAGATGACATCTACAACAACCACAAATCAAGTTTTTTAAAACCACTAGACATGACTTTGCAATTACATTATCATTTAAAGTTGGATAAACATGATACCTTCTAGTTATATCTTTTCCACACCATCCCAAAGTTCCACATTGTAGCCACAAGCCTTATCTATAGTAGTCCTGCTGATATTATGAGCATGCGTAAGATTCAGCATCATGCGATCATTTTTCTGCTGTTCGCGATATTGTTTTCAGGGCTAATTTATTTTCCAACGAAACAAACATTTGCACAACTCCAATCATCAACTCCGACAACATCTGCACAAGCCGGACAATCTCAGCTACAACCTCAACAACCTAGCCAAATCCAGGATAAACTTGAAACGAGCAGCGAACCATCATTGTTAGCATCAGTGCAACCTCCAACTCCACAAGTTGCTATAGCCCCTCCAACATCAAATCAACAAAGATTACAGGTAAGCTTCATTTCAATCAGAATAAATAATGATCATGACCCTAATGTCTTTGGCGCTCAGAACGATGGTGAATGGAAAATTGGTGCGCTTGTAAATGGTCAGTTTAGAGATCTAAGCCCTCCAGGCTCTCCTTTAGGTGATGCTAGAGGTGGTAGAACTTATAGCTTGGCAAATATGCAACCTGTAGTTCTTAACGTTGATAAATCAAAAGGTGCTCTAGTTATATCTACAATTGGACAGGAAATTGATGGATGTAACTTCAATTTTAAGATACCACCTAGCTTGATAGCGGCTGGTCTCGCAGTAGCAGCTATATATACAGGCGGTGCTACTGTCCCTGCCGCTCTTTCTGCTGCTTCTGCTCCTGCTAAAGCACAAGCCTACCAAGCGGCTATTAAGGGTGCTGAGGGAGTCATAAACAAATTCTGTGCCAAGTTTAATGCAAATGACGCAATTGGTACAATTTCCGATACATTTGGTCCATCAACATTCGGAATTGGACAACATAGTACGTTAAGTACTCCTGCCAGTGATAGTGGTAGAGACTTTGTTCTAACGTACCAGATTAAACCAGTGCAAGGACTCCTACAGTCACAAGTCCAGCAACAAACTGGCCAATTCCCGCAAACATCCAACACAATCAAAGATAATGAATAATCATTAATACCCTTTATAATTATATAATCATAACCATCAAGTAAACGAAGCGACTGCATTAAATCAATAATGATAGGACAATCATTTTTATTACAAAGCCCAAATACCTAGTAAGTTAGTTCAGTCCACTTGCTTGCACTATTATAATATTATGTACTACGTATTAAAAGAATAACGATGGTGAAAAAACAAGACAATATGATGACCACAACAATAGATAACATCGCAATGCTTTCAAATCCGATACTGTACGTTCCAAAAATAATGTTTTTGACAAAAGGCAAAGGCTTACATACAGACTATCTCACGAGCTTTGAGTTAGCTTTACGTAATGCAGAGATAGCTGATCTCAATTTGGTTTCTGTATCAAGTATAAAACCATCCAACTGTAAAATAGTTTCCAGACAAGAAGGTAGAAAGCATCTGATGTCCGGACAAGTTGTTTTTACTGTTTTAGCACGTTCCTCTACCAACGAACCAAATAGGCTGATTGCTGCTTCGGTAGGTCTAGCAAGCCCTGCAGACAATACGCAATATGGATATCTATCTGAGCATCACTCAACTGGAGAAACCGCACAAAGAGCTGGGGATTATGCGGAGGATATGGCTATGGAAATGCTTGCTACGACACTTGGTCTGCCAAACGATCCAAGTCTTACTTGGAACCAAAGAGAAGAACAATGGAAACTTTCTGGAAAGATTTACAAAACCCAAAATATCACGCAATCTGCACAAGGAAACAAAGATGGCTTGTGGACAACTGTAATAAGTGCAGCAATTCTAATATTGTAGATGTCATGTAAAATCCCATCAAAGTAGAATAAGGTTAAAAGCAATATTGTCAAAACTTCTGAAGTATCATAAATAGAGCCTTATCCATTATCTTTGAATATGCACGATTAACATGTTAGCTGATTCAAATCATCACCATCACCATGTCATCGCATCAACATTTCCTCTAGCTATCTAAAAATATAGCAGCTTCCCACCAATAATTCTGTGGCAGATGACTGTAGTATTCTGTTTTTGCATTATATGTTCAAATATATGCTGGATCTATAGAGTCATTTAATACCCTTGAATGCCACCTAATACCATTGTTTATATATAGTATGTTCTTAAAAGTACTGTATTATCGTGAGCAAAACTGACATCAGCTGTAGATATTGATAATATAAAAAAGATCTTCAGCATGAATCTGCATTAATGACTGCGGCTCACATTTTAGTACGTCTTACTAAAGAAGGTGAAAGCTATGAGGAATAGCAAGGGAGGATTTTAATAACAATTTGGAATTGGTGTCTGTTTGGATAGATACATGACTGCAATAAATTGGATGTATAATTGATGGTAGCGATAACAAATGGATAGCAACAGATAATGGTATAATGTGGATAGAAAGAATACTAAATTAGAAGAGATAATTAACTATGCTCTCGTATTATCCTATAATTGCTAGTTATGATGTGTTATATCATGATAAACTATGAAGTAGTGAATTAAGTATATAGAATCATATGAAATCTGTGCGTTAGTTATATGTGTTATGGCGTTATCATGAATTACAAAAAATTAAGTGGTTTTAATGAGCTTTTTGAAATGGTCTCTATTTTTCGCTATTTCCTCATTCCATGTTTCTTCAGTATATCCATGAACTTCTATTCCATGTTTCTTGGCATTCTGCAATAGTTCTTCTTCTGTTTCGCCATACATGATATGTGTGCATACAGGATCCCCTGCATCTTTACAATTTAGACTCAAAGTCATTATAGAAGGGTTATATCATCACAGAACTTAAGTTTTACTTAATATCTCTGACTGAATCGTCTCTACAGATGCCGTGAGCAATAATCAGTCATCAAGTATATCTTTCTGAAAAAATATGACCTAATCATAGTCATCGAACGTAATGTTTGGCAAGAGATCAATTGCTGCTGTTTTTGCTGTTGCCCTAGCTTCTTCTCTTATAGTCGTAATTAGTAGTAGCTTTGTAGACTCTGCATATGCATTTGCTGCTACTGCCAAGAAAATAAGACAATATCAACAAGATATCAATCCAGCAGTAGTATCAGTACCTTTCTCTGGTTTGTCAGCAGGATTAGATGAAGATGAATCTAGATCTATAACATCCCATGCTCTGAATGCAGCCGGGGATGATAATGGTGTCTTTGCAAAAGAAGTACATATGTTGAAAGAGGAATGCAATGATGCATAGAAATGCATAGAGCTAAACAATTCAAAACTGGCTGGTAAATTGTAGATCTTTATGATTCAGCCATAATGGGTAGTACTTAGGAAATACATAAAGCTGACTTTCACAAAGCATAACATGCATGGATATGAATAACCATTCTTTTTCACGAATGGAATATGAATAATTTGAGCTCGTCAGTGAATAGCAGTTTAGAATGGCGTAGAAGCAAAGTACAAGAGCTGGCAAGTCAAGGGTATAACCAGTCAGAGATATCAAGGATATTGCAAATAAGCCAGCCTACTATTAACAGGGATATAACATTCCTTAGGCAGCAAGCAAAACAAAACATCAAAAGATACATTGACGAAAGGCTGCCAGAAGAATATGAGAAATGTTTGGTTGGACTGACCGCAATTACAAAAGAAGCATGGAATACAGCAAGTAATACAGAAGACAAAAGAGAAAAGATACAGGCATTGTCATTAGCTAAAGAGTGTTATTCTATAAGCTTGATTTGCTTACAAATGCTACTGTAGTTGATGATGCTATTAGGTTCGTAGCTAAGGACACGATAAAGTCAGCCTGTGGTAAAGGTGACGAAGAGGAATCAAATGAGCCTAATTATGATGAAGACAAAGATCAGTTAGAAGAAGAACAGGAGGTGGAAACCGGGAAAATAGCGGCTACTACCTTAACCACGAACCAAGTCTTTTGAACTCGCCTGCTGCATTTGAGATAACAATCTCTATAACATACTATGTGATCGAATAAATATGTCAAAAGACTCTACTCAAAATATACCACAAGAAGCAACAAAACTAAAGAAGTTAGCCAAAGCAACAGCTAGATATATGGAAATGGAAGAATTCAAAGATTCGGATCATCATACAGGATATTTCTGCTATAATTGC
>JBKOWU010000354.1:0-2743 GCA_046724555.1 Thermoproteota archaeon
TTACAGAACAGGGACCATCAGGCTACAATTCATCAAGGTCAGGAGATTGCTCCGGTGGGATGATGTCAGTTGAAACTAAGACATGTAAAATTACTAATACTTACACTACAAACCGTAATCAGTGACGATACGAGTAAATAAATAAATAAATAATCAATATAGGAGGAACAAGCTACACCTACAGGTCGGCTTAGATTCATTGAGTACTAGTGGACAACAATATTTATCAGAAAGACTGCTATCGATAGGAATATCGCTAGTTGTTAGCTTTGCTATTGTATTCTATATTCCTTTTGCTTTGTATATACCGCTTGTGATAGCAGCTTTTATTTTATTGAATATTTATTTATTTTAGAAAGAAAATTATGAGGGTATGAGTATGAGGTTTAACAGTCGCCCTCTCTTCCTCTTCATCATTGAGCGATTCTTGTATTAACTTTGAGGCAAGACATAACGAAACTTTTTGTCCCAAATGTGGTTCAAAGATCAAAAGAGCAGATTTCCATAGTTCTCAGGTCGATGATAATAAAGTGGCCGCGATCGTAACATATAGTTGTTCAACGGTTGTTCAACCTCTATGAGAATTAAGCTATACAGCCTAATCTTGTTTAGACACTTCATGATGATGTAAACCTCTAAATTTCTCATGAACCTGATTTCTATACAACGTCAATCCAATTCTTGTAGCATATGGCTGTCCCTTGGCAAATGACTCTGCTAATTTTCTAATAAATTCCATTTCTACTTTTGGCGGCATTGGTGGATCAAATGGATCTACATATGCTTCAAGTATAGTCGGCTTTCTTTGTGACATCGCTTCGCGCATGACTGTTTTCACTTCCGTAGGGTCTCTAATAGAATATCCTTTGCCACCGCAAGCATGAGCGAATGCAGCAAAATCTATTGGCGTAAACTCTACTCCATATTCAGGGTTTCCAAGAAAAGCCATTTGCTCCCATCTGATCATACCTAATGTATTGTTCTTGATTACTATCACCTTAATTGGCAAGTTATATTGAACTGCTGTCGCAAATTCACCCATAAGCATACTAAAGCCACCGTCCCCGACAAACGCTACAGATTGTCTTTCTGGAAATGCAACCTGCGCTGCTATTGCGTACGGCAAGCCACAAGCCATACTCGCAAGGCTACCTGATAGTGAAAATTTCATTCCCTTTTTGATCTTGATATAACGGGCTGCCCAACTAGTAATTGTACCGCTATCCACAGATATTATTGCATTCTCTTCTAATTCTTCAGATACAGCAGCTGCAATGACTTGAGGTTTTATGGGCATATCGGTCCTGGAACTTTGTTCTTTTAATAGGTCATTCCAATTTTTCATTGCACGCTGTTTTGACTTTAAAAAGTCGAGACTGTTGTGTTTTTCATTTAGCAAGGGAAGTAATGCAGCTAATGTGAGCTTGGCATCTCCTACTAATCCTATTTCAACAGGATATCGCAGTCCAATTCTCTCTGGTATAATATCGATTTGGATTCCTTTTGCCTGTCCTGGTTTTGGAAGATAGTCTATGTATGGAAAAGATGTTCCAACCATGAGCAACGTATCTGCCTCGTTCATAGCATCAGTAGCAGGTTCAGTTCCGAGAAGACCTATTCCACCAAGGCTATATGAGCTATCGTCTGGAACCACTGCTTTACCCAATAGTGCCTTAATGACTGGGGCACCCAATCGTTGGCAAACAGCAGTCACCTCATCAGAGGCGGCAAGCGCACCTTGTCCTACTAGTATTACAATCCTCTCTCCTGCGTTGAGTATATTGGCGGCCTTTTGTAACAACTCACTATTTGGAATTGCATCATAAGTGAAAACGTCTGATGTATGACCTGGAACTTTATGTCTTGAATATTTACCATGCAGCCGTTGTTCTTGAACATCTATAGGAATTGTTAAATGGCTAACTCCTCTGCGTCCAAGAGCACTCCTGCATGCAAGGTCCACTGCCATTTCGGCATGCTCTGGTTCATTTACCATGTTATTGTATACTGAAACATCGGAAAATAACTGTAAGAGGTTCACATCCTGCTGATAATTAGAACCCATCAAATCAGAGTATGTGCTGCCAGTAATCGCTATAACAGGTATGCTGTCCGCTTTAGCGTCATATAAGCCGTTTAAGAGATGTATCGCACCTGGACCTGACGTTGCAACACAAGCGCCGAGTTTTCCTGTGTATTTTGCGTAAGCACAAGCCATGAAGGCAGCCGATTCTTCATGTCTAACTAATATGAATTTGATTTTGTTTTGTCTCCGTCTTAAAGCTTCAATAAAACCATTAATGCCATCACCGGGTATTCCAAAAATAACATTTACATTCCAGTCAATTAACGCTTCAGCCACAATATCGGCAGTCCTTAAATTTTCATATTCACTCATAGTGTATTACAATATGCACACTTATCATTGCATAAAAATATATATAATCCACTTTAAGTGGATTGATAGCATTTTTCAGCTAAGCGTGATGTTTCTCTATTCTCTACTATAAACGTAAGATTGTAGAGCGTTGTAAAATAAAATAAAATAAAATAATATAGTTACATTCGCATGTGATCTTAGTTATAGACCATATTTTTCTGCACCCAGAGACAATCATGCTGCATATTATAGCACTTTGATAGAATCAAATGACAAGATTCCCAGGTTATACATCTCTTATCCAGTAATTAATGCGACAGAAGGAAATGGATCATCAGGGGAATTTACTGGTGTTGTAGCTGC
>JBKOWU010000210.1:0-7230 GCA_046724555.1 Thermoproteota archaeon
CGAGTTGCAGCAGTAACACATGGTTTTGTAGGTGCAGATCTTGAATATTTATGCAAAGAAGCGGCTATGAAATGTTTGAGAAGATTGTTACCTGAACTTAATTTAGAGGATGAGAAACTTGCACCTGAGGTGTTAAATAAATTAATCATAGTTGGAACTGATTTCGATAATGCCATAAGAGATATCATGCCCTCTGCAATGAGGGAAGTGTATCTTGAATCTCCAGATATCCCATGGACAGCAATAGGCGGACTAGAAGAAATCAAGCGTGAATTGCAGGAAGCGGTAGAATGGCCGCTGAGGTATCCTGAATTGTATACTAAGTTAGGACATTCCATTCCTAGGGGCATCCTCTTGCATGGCCCATCGGGTACCGGAAAGACTTTGTTGGCAAAAGCCGTTGCAACTGAATCGGAGGCCAATTTCATTGCCGTAAAGGGACCAGAATTAATGTCAAAATGGGTTGGTGAATCCGAGAGAGGCATTAGAGAAATATTTAGAAGAGCAAGACAAGCCGCACCTTGTGTAGTATTTTTTGATGAGATAGATTCTATTGCCTCTGCGAGAACAGTGGCCGGAGGGACGGAAGGAGGAGGAGAAGGGATAGCAGGAGGAATAAATACAAGGATATTGTCACAGCTTTTGACAGAGTTAGATGGGATGGAGCAATTGCATGGAGTAGTTGTTCTCGCGGCAACTAATAGAGTCGATATGATCGATCCTGCCTTGCTGAGGCCAGGACGATTTGATAAGATCATATTTGTTCCCAAACCAGACAAAATCACAAGACAAAAGATTCTGGAAATCTATACAAAAGGTAAACCTTTGAGTCATGACGTGGACTTTGATAAAATCTCAGAGATAACTGAAGGATTTAGCGGAGCTGATATATCAGCGATTGCTAATACTGCTATATCCCTTGTATTGCATGAATACCTTCAAAGATATTCTACTCCTGAAGAAGCAGCAAAGCATGCTTCAGATGCGTTCATTTCTATGCAGCATTTTGATAATGCAGTAAATAAAATAAAGACACAAAGAGAAATGAAATCTAAACAGAAAATAGGTCTATCACAATATATGTAGTGAGAGATTGAACAACATTAGTAGGTTGATCATGATATACAGGATAATTTAATTTCTAAATTTGTTACAAAATCAGACGACTTGGGACAAGAAATTAGAAGAAAGCAAACTACTTCCCTATTATCTCTTGAACGACTACGATTGTATCTTGAACTTAAAGATACTTCAAAGTGTGTGGTTGGAGAAGCATATGGTTTTACCTCGTCATATGTATCTGATTGTAACTTGTGTTCTAAGATTGCTTGGAAGTTTATGTTTTATTTTATGATTCATTCATGTTCAAAATTAGAAGTAACCAAGAAGGAGTTTGTAAAACACTGGGGTGAAAAGCACCATTATACCTACTGATGATAACAAAAATATTGACTTGGATGAAGTAGTAAAGAAAGAAGCAAGGGGAATAGATGATGCTGACTTTGGAGAAGTTCAATTGACAATAGGAGATAGTAATTACAGAAAAAGGTATCACAGATAAAAAAAGATTTTACTTGCCAAATAGCCTTGTAGATAAATTTGATGGACATACCTTATGGTTTTACATAATAGAAGAAGAAAATAACGTATATAGAAATGTTGAACAAATCTTGTAAATTAAGCACTAAGGAACATGGCATAAGCTTAGACTTTTAAGAAATCAAAAATTCAACTCCTTAAGTGAGTGAAAATATTTCGTAAATCATATTATCTGTTAATCTCGTATATAATTTGCAAGTGCATATGAATAATAAAAAATCCAGAGTTATGTATTCAATAGGATTGTCTAGCATTGCTTTAGCCTTGGCATTTATGATATTGCCAAACAACAATGCTATTGCTCAACAGAACAGCAATACCATAAGTCCTAATAGACCAGCTTCTATAAGCATGAGTTCAAATTTACAAAATCAAAACCAAAACTGGACAGGCTCAATATCGTTATTTAGTCCAATACTAGATGCATTTAAGTCAAAAATACATACAACTCTTAATAATGCTACTACAAGTGCATTAAATGCAGTAGGAGGAATAGGTTCAAACTCTTCAGCAGTCGCAGCGTTCATTCATCCAGAAAATGGATTTTTAGTATATGATGTATTCGTTCTGGACTCAAGTAACAATATCCATAGAGTAATAGTAGACCCCGGAAACGGGAGAGTATTGTCTAATCAACGAATGTCTATGACGGATATGATGCTTATGATGCATCATCCTTCTATGGGAATGGGTATGATGATGGGCGGAGGAGGAGGACCTGGAATGGGTATGGTGAAACATGGAATGGGTATGATGCAACACGGTATGATTATGGGAGGACATCCAGGCATGATGATGAGACCTTCTCATAGCATGATGATGGGTCATGGCATAGGATGATGGGCGATCCTCAACATAGCAGTGGATGGCACTAAATAGCAAATACGCTAGACTGCCAATGTAGATAAAAGTAGAAGCAGCTTTCTTCTTTTTATTTTTCTCCTTTTATTATTTTGGTAGCTATTGATGCATTCCTAGCCAGGCTATTTTTTAGATAGGTATTAAAGAACAATGTATGAAAATCGGCTCATTAATTGCTCACTATGTTCTCAGCTCAGCTTTTCTCTTTAGGTGTTTTCTTACTCATTCTCTCACACAATATCTTACTGATATGGTTGCTGTTTTCTCCCAAGCTCTTGTAACCTTATAGATATAGCCAAAAGTTGGTCTGATAGCTGTATAATAGCATCATCTTTCATTTTGTCGCGACTTCTCATTGATTGATTTGGTTCTTCTAGCTCTTCTACCTTGTTTTTTTGTATATCTGCTCCTCGTCTTAGTTAAGTCATTCTATGTGTTACGACATGATAAATACAATTTTAAAGTCATATCCCAACAGCCATTGTAGCTGTTTTGGCAGTTAGTTGGGAGATATCAGGCACAATGATAAAGTTAGTAATACTTCGTATGGCTCATCATTACCTTCAAGTAAACATTACAGCAGCTAAAATTAGCATAAAATAAGCTGTTTCATAATATTGTTTCTAAGCTCGATGCTAATCAACAACTTGATGAATTAGTTCTTTACTATAGCAATTATCAACTTCTCGTACAATAACGACAACAATTGTTAAAATAGTCAGCTATGTCAGTTTTGCTGATGAGCCATTGTTATTTTTCTGTAATTTTCTTTTCAATGATAATTTTTAGATCTACTATTTTAGGATCCTCTATTACACTCCTATATGACAGAAAATGATGAATAAGTTGCTTGACGATAGAGTAGCAATTATCACCGGCTCGACCAGAGGTAATGGACGAGCAATGGCAAACATTTTTTCTGAACATGGCGCAAGTGTAATTGTTACAGGAAGAGATGAAAGCGAGGCACAAACTACAGCTGAGCAGATTGCCAGAGAATATCAAACCAAAAGTATTGGTTTGAAGCTTGATGTATCTTCGGCAAATGAAGTAAATGAGATGGTCAATAAAGTATACCAAAAATATGGCCAGATTGATATATTAGTAAATAATGCTGGCTATCCAATTAAAGACGAACTGTGGGATACTAGCTTTGAGCAAATACAGGATCAAGATTTGGAAAATGTAATTGATATTGATACTATAGGGACTTATAGATGCTGCCGTAGAGTGCTACCTATCATGGTCAAAAAGCATAATGGAGTAATAATTAATATCTCTTCTACTCCTGCAATAAGTGGATATATTAAAGGTGCTCCATATACTGTGGCAAAGGCTGCTAACCTTGGAATCACGAAGCATATAGCAGCTGAATTTGGTAAATATGGAATAAGGTGTAATGCTATTGCACCTGGGACTATTGCTACACAAAGAAATTGGGATAGATTGACAACTCAACAGCGAGTTGATATTGTCAGATCAATTCCACTTGGAAGAGCAGGTAAGCCTGAGGAAATAGCTGGTGTGACATTAATTCTTGCTAGCGATTATACATCATTCATAACTGGACAAACAATTGTAGTTGATGGTGGAGAGACGATACGGTAGGAATTATCATACAAGCTAATGTATTTTAAGAATATGATTGTATAGGAAGAAAATATTAATGTGATCTTACCGTGATATCCATCAATCCCATAGTTAATGCAAACCTACAAAAGGAATATCATGGATTGCCAAACCTTTCCTATAGGATTAGCGCTGGCTAACTATGGTTAAGGTTGAACTAGCAGCATCATTAACATCTGCAACCGAAGATTTGTTTGGTCCCACAGTGAACTTTTTGTACTAAATTAAATTCTAAGGCAGTCATTTGTTCAACATGTGATTCACTTTATTGTGATAAATGTGGCAAATAGGTAAATGATGCATGATAAAAAACTACATACAGTATATATTTTGACTAGTGAAGATTAAAAGATGAATAAAAGATAACTGTTTTACTTTACAATTGATTTTTATGCGAATTACTAAAAAAGACTACTACTAAGCATACATAGCAACCCAGATAACACATACCTTTATCTTCAATGAGGTACAATGTCTGTAATGGTCTGGTATTTAACCCCTGACCAAACTCTCATACATAGTCACAGGGATTCAAAAACTAACAAAAATAAAAAAAACGGTGATAAGAACTACAGTAGAGAAAATTCAAACTATGACCTCTCCATTGGTAAAATACAACGTATAGAAAATAAAGGTAATGCTTCTATAGATACTCAAACTTTATGTTCTATATGCAAGAGAAGGGACAAGATAGTAACGGATCCTGAATCAGGCGAAATTATTTGTAGCAACTGTGGTATGGTTCTAGCTGATAAAGTTGAAGATACACGTCATTCAGAGCGTCATATATTTGATCAAGAACGTATGAATAATATAATATCTAGAACAGGAGCCCCAACTTCATTAGCCAGTCATGATATGGGACTTGCTACTATTGTAGGAAAGGATGATAAAGATGCAAGTGGAAAAAAGATAGATCCATCAGTTCATTATACTATGCAAAGATTAAGGATATGGGATTTTAGACTACAATTAAACTCGCGGTCAAATAGAAGTCTAAGGGAAGCTTTCATGATCCTTGATACATTAAAAGACAAACTTGGACTATCAGATGCAGCGATTGAAAATACAGCATATTTGTATAGAAAAGCTCAACAAAGACAATTTTTACGCGGCAGAACAATACCGTCAGTAATTTGTGCTGCTACGTATATTGCATGCAGAGACTTAGGAATATCAAAAACAATGAAAGATATTGCTATTGCTAGCAATGTAAAACGAAAGAGTATTGCAAGAATATACAGGCAGCTAGTGCTTGAACTTGACTATAAAGTTCCAAATATTGATCCAGTCAAGTGCATTGCTAAAGTTGCAAACAAAGCTAATTTAACTGAAAAAACAAAGCGCCAAGCTATTAATATTATGCACAAAGTCACAGAAAATGAAATATCTGCTGGCAAAGATCCAATGGGGTTAGCAGCTACTGTTCTTTATATATCATCTATTAAAACGGGTGAAAGCATAAGTCAAAAAGAAATCTCTGGCGTAGCCGGAGTAACAGAGGTAACATTAAGAAATAGATTTAAGGATTTAACTTCTCAACTAACTGATCTAAATTAGAAGGTATTAATCTTTAAAAATTGGCTTTGATAGTCTGAACTAAACTTCTGCCTCAATGGTTAAAGCTCATTTTTATCTTTATTTGGTATTGACTTTCAACGACTAAATGGGAAAGTAGTTTAGAAGCAGCACAGCAACAATACAAACTATTTGAAAGACTACGTGATAAACCATTTTGCATTTGGAATATTGAATAACACGAGCCTAACGTGTGAATCACTTTGTTAACATTATTTCTGCTGATGTTGTATTTGCTCTAGTGATGGTGTTCTAGGTGTATAGAATTCATGGGTACTTATTGCGACAGAGTGTGGGCCTCCAAGACTAATCGTTCTACCCGATATATTCTTCAAAACTATATCAGTAATTGAATCTCCAAATCCAAACTGACCATGATATACACACATCTGTGGTGTAACAGATATTTGTGATATGTAGCCAAGTGCCAATGGAGTCAAGTCAGGAGCACGGCCAACAAGAACTTGGAATATGGGAACGTTGGGAGTATTAGCATCACATGGTAGGTTCAAGGCTATGTGTCCTTTGCTTGCATATGGCGTCGAATCGTATAACAAAATGAATTGATTTGCACTCAGGTTTACGCCATGGAGAGGAATTGTTACTGGTGCAATATTGATATCAGATTTATGAACATAGTCTAGACTGCTGGCTATTTGCTGACTCATTGCTGAATCAAGCTGTGCCTCTTCGGCTAAAGAAGTCTTCGTACTACTAGGCGATATATTCTGAGTAGTATATGTTCCTGTAATGACTACAGCAATGTAAACAAGTATTGCTAGACTGGCAGCTGCCATAGTTGTCAATGCAATAGTCATATAGATCCTATTGTTTTGGCTCCTTAAAAGCAATATGTTATTAAAGAATGAATAATAAATCTCATAACAACTCTCTTTTGTAGAGCCAAAGAGTCTAGAATATGTAACTTATGCTCAATCTAAGTCAGGACATTTTTAACTTGTCGTCACGTTAAGTTAGATAGATACCAATTGTAGAATAATTACAATAACAACCTTTTTTATTCTATACTGTGGATACTAAGCAATATTATATAGATAAAGTGGGGATTCTGATATATGATCAATAGAATAAAGATTGACAAGGCTAACCAAATAGCCACATTGGAGATTACAAAAGATGATCTTAAAAAGATAGTCGATTCACTTGACAACATGGCAGAAAAATTGCAGAAAAATCTCTTGGAAAATCTTCCATCTAGTGAATCCGATAGAACAAGACTAGATGATTATAAGGAGTTAAGAGAGAATATTGCAAAGATCCTAATCCTGATCTAGATGGATATATATGATATATTTGAATAATTTGCTAGACGAATTGGTACTCATTCCAGAACATGCCTAAGCTATAATAATCCAATTCTATGATAAGTTGACTAGACTTAAACAAGATCTCCTTATATACATCAATTCTATAATCAAAGCTTAATGTTATCTATCAACTGTAAAGAAGCAGGTGATCCTCAGTGTTCACATACTATTACAGGAGCTACAGAACAAGAACTATTTGAAAATGCTAAAAAGCATGCAATGGATACACATGGAA
>JBKOWU010000240.1:0-5334 GCA_046724555.1 Thermoproteota archaeon
TCATAACCTGCAAAAAATGTGGTTATATATCTAGTGAAAAACTACCTGAACTAAAAGCAAAACAGATGGTACGTTCGCATTTAGATGGTCCTGAGAATTGTACTAGAGGACATGTAAAACTTGTGAAAGTCAGAGCCTAAATGGTACAAAACATACAATGATAAAGAAAATTATGGAACCATATGCATTTGGCTATGAGGTTGGATTAGCAAGCAAGTCTGATGTTTCTCCAAATACAAGAGCTGATGAAATATGTCATGTATATATATACCTACTAATAAAATGCTTCTATAGTTTGCAAATGCGTCAAACTCTAAAAATACATTTACGAATGCTTTTCGAGTGTGTATGTCAAATTACAATATTGCATCTTCATGGGTTAATTCTTTAATCATGTTGACATATTGCTAAAATGTTGGAAAATAATAGTAAAGTTGCAATAGTCACGGGAGCAAGTAGTGGTATAGGTTATGCTACTTCTTTAGCATTATCAAAATCAGGTATAAGAGTAGCAGTTGGAGCAAGACGCATGGATAGGTTACAAGAGCTAGAAGAGCAAATTGTCAGAAATGGTGATGAACGAAGAGGAGGAGAAGGAGAAATATTTATACAAAGAAAACTAGATGTTACAAACAAATCAGATTGCGATTCATTTGTTGATACCGTAGCTAAAAAATGGGGAAGAGTTGATATTCTAATTAACAATGCGGGTTTAATGCCTCTAAGTCATTTTAAGAATTGTAAAGTACAAGAATGGGAACAGATGATTGATGTAAATATCAAAGGAGTTCTCTACTGCACTTCTGCAGTAATTCCATATATGTTAGATAAAAAATCAGGGCATATAGTTAACATCTCTTCTGTAGCAGGAAGAATAGTGTTTGCTGGAGGAAGTGTCTATTGTGCAACAAAACATGCTATTACTGCATTTAGTGAAGGATTAAGAAGGGAATTAAGTCCAGAGTATAATATACGAGTTACATGCATTGAACCAGGAGCTGTTTCAACAGAATTGTTGGAAACAATAACTGACGAATCCATGTCGAAGTTTGTACAAGCTTCAAAGGACATGGAAAGATTACAGTCAGAGGACATAGCAAATGCAATTTTGTATGCAATACAAGCACCAAATCATGTCAATGTCAATGAGATATTAATGAGGCCCACAGCACAGGAGAGATAATAATGATAAGAGTTTGTTGTCTTTACAACGTCTAAACACGTAAAATGTCTAGGACATCATATAGATATCTACAATTTCTTCAAAGAGAATTAGTTCTACTACTACCTTCCTATGCCAATAGTATTGGAAAAATCACAATATGATGGATATTATATATGTGATGTATGCCTCAATAAAGAGTTATTCAATCTAAATGATGTAGTAACAAATGCTATAGACGATATAATGATAAACAAAGTATTAGTCAAGGTCAAACTGGCTGCATGCAGATTTGATACTCCTAAATAAATAAGTATTCCATATGGTGTAGTCTCTTAATGCAAAATTCCTCTTTATTGTTGACAAAGTATGTTTCTTGGTTAAGTCACTCAGAAGGAGTTAATTTATCAGATAAACTTTTGCTGTTTTTTATTAAGCTTTATTATTTAGCATTAATCAGCTTTCTACGATTAGCTTTAGGCAAGACAAGAAGCAAAAGGCTAATTCTAAAAAGAGGATTGGATTTTGGAGTAGTTTGGTATAACTCATATAAATTTTGGAAAAGAGGAGAGAAAAATGGGCATGAATTATTAAAATTCAAAATGCCAAAGCATGACTTCGAATTCTATTGCAGAAAAAATAAAGATGATTTCAAAACCATGACTTTTCACGAAGATGACATTCTCAATTACCATTTTACTCCTAAAGAAGGAGACATAGTTGTAGATGTTGGCGCGCATATTGGCCCATACACAATCATTGCTTCAAAGCGTGTTGGCTCATGTGGAAAAGTAGTTGCTATTGAAGCAGACCCGGGGAATTTTGATTTGTTGAGTCGAAATATTCAGCTCAATAAATTATCAAATGTCTTGGCATTGAACTATGCTGCATACTCTGAAGAAAAAAAGATAAAGCTGTATTTGCCAAGCTCAGGAGAAGAATCACCTTATACAAAATACAACACTATAATGTCAGACAGAGCAGCACGGGGCGATGAAAAATCTGTAGAGGTCAGTGCAAATACGCTTGACTACCTTTTGCTGTCAAAAAACATGATAAAACAAGAAGAAGAAGTGAACTGGATAAAGATTGATGTTGAAGGTGCGGAATACGAAGTATTAAAAGGAGCCAAAGATATACTTTCAAAATCGAGTAACATTGCACTTTTAATAGAAATTCATAACCTTTCAGCTGGAAACATCTTATACAAACCCATACGGGAGTTTCTTAGTTTACGCAATTTCAAAATAGAGTTTGAAAAGACGTCTGAGAGTGGAGAAAGACATATAATTGCACGAAAATATTAGCGATTTACTATTTAGCTTTAATAGATCTGCCTCCATTAATCTCAAGAGAAATAATAAGAGAAGGAAACGGAGGTGGTATGAAGAATTAAAACACGAAAGCAAGAAACATAGAAACTGAATGCTTTATGCTGAGAGATAAGAAAGGATTATAATATATACTATTGTTGTTTCCTCTCAATCTCCGCCATTCCAGCTGTTAGCGCCACGACTTGGTCTGATAACCTTGCTATAGCATCATCTTTCATTTTGTCGCGACTTCTCATTGATTGATTTGGTTCTTCTAGTTGTTCTACCTTGATCTGTATATCTGCACCTTGTCTTCTATTAGCTCATTCTTTGGCCATATTCTAATAGTCATTGTAGCTGTCTTAGTACTTAGTTAAGAGAGTTAGTAATACTTTGTATGACTCTACATAGTTATCGTAATTCTTTGTCTGAAACAAGCGACTTTTCACTGCTCGCAAATCGATTACTAGTTGAATCTTTATCCTTTAGTCAATGTGTCGAATGTCATGATATGGATATGAAAGTATAACGGATTTCAAAGTACTTATTTCATTTGGGTCGCCCTCAAGAGATGGTAAGCTACTTTTAGCAGCAAGGATACTCAGAACTTTATAATCAAGTATAATTCTTGCATCTACTAAAAGCTACACGTCCAATACATTCTTTTTTACATTTGTTGCTACTAATAAGGTCGCCTCAATTTGTAACTACATGCCTGGAGAAGCTATCTCCTAGAGCAATGCATTCCTTCAATTCAACACTTAAACCTGATTTCTTTTCTAAACCATGTAACGATTTAATTATCATTCTATCATGTAGACCATGACAGATAATATTTTGATGACTCACTGCAACTTTATGTAGAATACAATTTTTGCTTTGGATAGAAAACTTGTTATCATCCTCTTTGCGGATAGAAGAAGCAAATCCCATATGATTTGAGACTGAGTTCAATATTTTCAACGATTCTTCAAAATTGCCCGAGCTACCGCTTTTTTCAATTTCATATCCGATGCTAACCGCTATATCATCTGCAACAGATTCAATCAATTTCTTTGCCTGTTCTTGTCCATTTATTTCGCTAATTTTTTTAAGTATTGATGATAACACTAGATCATACTTTCTAGGAAATAGTTCTCTCCCATTTTCTGTTAATTGGTATATCTTCCTCGGTCTTCCCAAGTGTTCTATTTTAAAGTGCGATTCTACTGCTTTTTCAGCCTGTAACGACTCTAGATGTACTCTAACGGCGCTCTTTTGTATTTGTAGCTTGTCTGTAATCTCTCCTAAAGACATTGGACCTTCTAGCAGTATTTCTAAGATCCTCTGCTTTGTATCCCCTGCAAGGTTTGTCTTAACTCCCTGTTTATCATTATCAAGATTAAACATACATCTTGACCTTTTAGATTCATTGCATATATATGCTTTTGATATTTTATATACTAAATAGTGAATAAAATATATATATGGCATATTAGTGCGTAAATGTATGCAAATCAAAAATGCAAAAAATAACATCAAAAGAAAAAGTATGGCCAGTCAAGCAGCAATAATTACACTGTCTATACTGTTTGCTTTGGCTACGAACATCTATGGACATAACGTACAGGCTGCAATAGCTGCCAAAAAAAATAATAGTTTAGGCGCTGCTACTATAACTAGTTCTGCTTCCGACCTAAATCAGACGTCGTCTCCTGGAGCTGCTTCTAGTAGAAGCCTTGTTACTGATGATGCAACCAAACTAGTCTTGGCCCTACGTGATCTGTGGGTGGATCACACAGGATGGACTAGAAATTATATAATAAGCTCTGTGGCAGGATTGCCTGATACTACTCTAGTTGCAGAAAGACTTCTTAAAAACCAAGAAGATATCGGAAATGCAATAAAGCCTTTTTACGGCACTGAAGCAGCTAATGAATTAACAAGCTTGCTTAAAGGTCATATTATGGGAGCTGTTGATGTCTTAAATGCAGCAAAGGCAGGAAACACTACTGGAGCTGCAGCAGCAGAGAAAAAGTGGTATGAAAATGCTGATCAAATTGCCACCTTTCTGAGTAGCGCTAATCCTAATTGGTCAAAAGAAGCTCTTAAGAATATGTTAGATAATCACCTGGCACTCACAAAAGCAGAAGCTGTTGCGAGACTTACAGGAAACTATGCTGCTGACATTTCTACATATGACAAAGTTCGTCAGGAGGCTAACATGATGTCAGATGCACTGGTAGATGGAATACTAAAACAATTCCCAAATAAGTTCTCTCAAACAAGTGGAACTACGCTGACATCATTATCTTCTTCTTTCTCTACAGCCAAAGACATAAAGAGTTAGATTCTAAATTGTAAGTATGATGTGGTGTTTCATATAATGAATGACCAGAATGAGAATTTTGTTAAGGTTGCTGAAACAAAAGATATTCAGACATCGCAAATGAAAGAAGTTCAAATTGACGGCCAAGATGTATGTATTGCAAATGTAGAGGGAAAATACTATGCAATTGGTAATGTATGCACACATGAAGGTGGTCCTTTAGCTGATGGCAAATTGGAGGGTTACGAGGTTGAATGTCCTTGGCATCAATCCAGATTTGATGTGAGAACTGGTGGGGTGACAAGTCCTCCTGCAAGCGAATCAGAACCCACTTATGAAATAAAAGTAGATGGCAATAGCATACTAGTTAAGAAACGTTCAACTAGTACAGAAGTAAAGCAGCAACAACTACAACTACAACAACAACCACCTTCCAGGCCTTCTTCTGAATATGAGCTTTCACTATTAGAAAAGCAAAAGTTTGAAGCTACTGATGTAATGTCATTTAGATTTAGCAAGAAACAGAGACCGCAGCAGCAAGAAAGAGAGAG
>JBKOWU010000041.1:0-1725 GCA_046724555.1 Thermoproteota archaeon
ATGCATATCGAGCCGGTTCTATTTTTACACAAACTGCACTCCATATAACCTGATCCAGGAGTGTATTTTTGATAAGCATGAATAACATGCTTAGCCTGATTACTCTTCTGCATCATCCCCTAATACCCAACCACTACTGAACTTATGATACGATCTCTTTTTACTCAAACAGTATAAAATCTTGCTGGAATATTAACTAGTACAAAATTGATAGAATACATGTAGAAAATATCTGTGGCAAAAAATTGTTGTGTTATAGTGACGGTAGGAGAATATCTATCAATCCTGATAAGTTTGATAAATTGATTACTGCATTAAGGATTGCTGTAGATGATGATGGAACACTGGATAAAGAATCTACGTCATACAATGATATATTTGATGCTTTTAGACTGGTTTTGAAGTTTTATCATTTTAAAGAAAGCGCTAGTTAAATCATATGCTCCTCATTGCTATCCTGTAAATTTTTCAAGTTATTAAAATCAAATTGATAGTATTTGAGGAAATGTCTATCTAAAGCATGAGATGATAACAATACAGATATAAAAATTAGAAGTTAAAAGATTTTTATGTGCAAATAATATCAAAATGATAGAATTATAGATAAAATGTATTGAACATACATTTTTTATGAAAATGTTAAAAGGTATTTTGACCAATAATTAATATGTATGCTCTAATCTATTCGAGCGATACAGACGAAGATTCGCCACCTCAGAAACGGTCTTTTATGGTATGCCCAAAATGTGGACGATTCATTAGAATCGACGGCCATTGTGAATGTGAGGCAATAGTTTTTGATAAGTTGCTAAACATTAAAAATTTTAAGGATAGGAAATGAACTAATCTAGCTTATTAATGGTACATGCAATGATTCAGAGAATATTCTAACTGTGGACATTATTTAGAGTTTAAATTACAAGTAAAATGTCAATGTAAAAACCCATAATAATAGCACAGTATATCAATTAGTACACAAAATTAAGTGCACATAGCATTTCTGACAGTATATACCTTTATCTTCAATGAAGTACAATATCTGTAATGGTCTGGTATTTAACCCCTGACCAAACTCTTATACATCGTCACAGGGATTCAAAAACTAACAAAATTAAAAAAAACGGTGATAACAACTACAGTATAGAAAATCCAACCTATGATCTCTCTATTGATAAAATACAACGTGTAGAAAATAAAGATAATGCTTCTAAGGATACTCAAACTTTATGTTCTATATGTAAGCAAAAAGAGAAGATAGTAACTGATCCTGAATCAGGCGAAATTATTTGTAGCAATTGTGGCATGGTTCTAGCTGATAAAGTTGAAGATACTAGTCATTTAGAACGGCATGTATTTACTGGAGGGGGACAAATAGACGAAACAAGAGCCAGGACAGGAGCCCCATCTTCATTGGCACGTCATGATATGGGCCTTGCTACCATTATCGGTAGGGGCGATAGGGATGCGAGCGGACAGAAAATAGATTCATCAATTAATTCTACAATGCAAAGGTTAAGGGCCTGGGACTTTAGAATACACTTTAGCAGATCATCAGACAGAAATCTCAATATCGCTTTTAATCTGCTCAATACACTAAAAGACAAGCTTGGACCATCAGATGCAATAGTTGAGAAAGTAGCCTATATTTATAGAAAGGCTCAAGAAAGAGGGTTTGTACGTGGAAGAAGTATACCTGCAGTACTTGCCGCTGCTGTATATATTGCA
>JBKOWU010000219.1:0-1683 GCA_046724555.1 Thermoproteota archaeon
TGTGTCACAGTCATATTGTTCAAATGCAGAATTCGGCCAGTGAATATCAATGAGCGCTACGTGCGAAGGATCCATACCTCTAAAAGATATACCCTCAACTGTAGCTTCAAATGTCGCCTCATCTATCAGAGTAGAGATTGCTGATGTTACAGCTTTCCATTCATCAGGGGAGTTTGTCTTAGCCACGAACACCAATGTAATTCAACTATGGGGCTATCGACTACAGATTTTAACATTGCTGTTCTCTTAATCAAGTCATGAACTATATCTGACACCAGTTTCATCTTAGAGCTAAGGTTAAACTAAATTCCTGATTCGTATGTGAATTGTATATGGTATTATTCACTGATAATAGAAATATCAATACTTCATATTATTTCTACAATTAAATAGATATCAACGTGCATGCAGGACACTATTTCTGCAAATCAAAAGTTTTAATACATCATATAAAATATCTATGTATAGTTATATATCAAACAAAAAGTGCTAATTTTAAATAATTACGTTACCGTAATCTTAAACCCTCGCTCAAAATAAGTGAAGTACAGTCTAAAACGAAATGAAATTACTACAAATCTAATCTGGACTTGAGGCATTAGACCGTATGCTAAGAATAATTCCTCCACGTATGCATACATTTAGTACAACGATAAAATTGTGTGGTTGCTTCGTCTGCAGATCTTGTTTGTAGCATCCACCAGAATGCAGTATTGTTTCCACACTTAGGACATTCAACTGTTGTTGTAGGCAGTGCATCAGGACTCTTGTCTGTATCCATAACTTTAAGGGAACTTCTGGAAATGCTTTCTTGCACGGATGAAACTTTCCTAGACAATGATTCTTGTTCCTCTTTGTCTGCGGTAAAACCGCATTTTGGACATAATACAATGCCTTGTTCAATCCTCGGCTTCATGCGTGTTTCGCATTTTGGACAGAACTTCAAAAATAACTTTACCTCTTATTTTTTCAAATTTGTCTTTAATGTGCTTGCTATCTCCTTGAGATAATTTGATGTGGTAATAGACACATCTCGTATTGACTCGATCGGATTACCCTTCTTCGTTACGATCCGCAGAGTATAGTCTCTAATTAGTGGGTGCTTAAGCGTTACACCTGCGAATTCAACATTTCGCTCTTTTAGAAGCTCATATTGTATAATGTACATAATTGAGATATCTTCCTCCTGAAGTTTTAATTCGAGTTCATTTTGATTAAAATCTGTAATCTCTGCAAGCATTATACAGACAACTACTTATTGAGGATATAAATGATACCATATGGGCAATTTTGTTGACACAAGGCCGCAGTATGATCACAGATGCTGTCTTGATCAGATCCCGGGATGAAGTACGAATAGGTGAAATTCTCACATTAAGCTTAGGCTTCAAGATAATTGGAGATATTAGGGAAGCTATTAACCCAAAAAGTTGGGAAAGAGCATATGATCGACATGACAATGCATTTAGAATGATAGTAAAGGTTGACTTAAAGTCGGATAGAAAAATAATAGTTCCAATCAAATTTGTGAGGAAAGCTATAATGTTTTGGACCCGAAGTCCAAAGATCACTAATAGAATATGGATTTCAGTAATTAAAGATGACATGTTGCTTTATCCAGAGACAGTTGAAGAAGCGAGGTCGTTCCTGTTCGATGTTAATAAAATAATCGAATTGAATGCA
>JBKOWU010000148.1:0-8044 GCA_046724555.1 Thermoproteota archaeon
ACTAGCTGAATCATTAGAATTTGGAAAGGAATATGCAAAGCAGGTGATTAAAAATGCCAAGGCACTTGCAGAAAGTCTAGTCAAATATGGTTTTGGAGTATTGGGTGAAAAACGAGGATATACCGCATCACATCAAATGGCAGTAGATGTTTCAAAGTTTGGTGACGGCGGCAATATTGAAAGGAATCTGGAAAAGGCGAACATAATTTTGAATAGACAACTACTACCTGGAGATATCAGGGCAGGACGGCATTATATGCATCCAAGTGGAATAAGAATAGGTGTTTCTGAAATAACTAGATTAGGAATGAAGGAAAGCGAAATGACGGAGATCGCTAGTTTGATAAAACGTGTAGTAGTAGACATGCAGGATCCTCACATAGTATCAAAAGATGTTATTGACTTTAGAAAACAATTCCAAAGAGTGGAGTATGCATTTGATAATGCGATTGGCGCCTATGAGTACATAACTCTAGTTAGTGGCAGACAGTAGTAGATATATTCATATATGGATCTGTAAACGGGGAAGTTTTAGTATTAGACTCAAATGATATTTTGGCATTAATGTTTCATTGGTAAAAATACTATTCAGAAAAAATAGTAGGTATCTATAGCTTTGTATTTGTCTTGTCGGTTCAGTGAAGTTCAGGTGCAGAGAAATCTAAGTATATATTATTCCATACTAGTAACATTATCTCTCTAGTTTTGTTATGCGTTTATTATAGAAAAATTAAATTTGTTCGGTTGTTTGGAACTTAACTTAAAAGCTGGAGCATATATTAAGTGCAGTTATGGCACGGTTTAATGGTAAAATTATTTTCACATTAGTGTATTAGATAAAAACTAACTTAGCTCATAAATTCGACCATAGTACACTGTTCTTTCTTTTGTTCTTTAAAGATCAACTTTAACTCCATTGTTAGAGATTCAACTCTACTTCGTAAATAATCGTTGACTCTGAATCTGTTGCACAGATCTAATGCTATACCAATATATTTTTCAACTGAACCTCTAGTGACCGTTTGCAAAAGTTCATTTTCACATTCAATACACTTACCCATGATGGGCATTCTACGATACTTTTCTCCACATTTACTACATCTAAAAGATTGTGAAGAATATGAACGCATATTACCCATAATATCTGGTAAAATGTGGGTCATAAGTACCATAGATACTACTTCGTCAGGATCTACTGCATTGATTAATTTTGCAGTAGATATCTGCATATCCAATTTTTCTTCCATGGTATTGAGTCTGGAATATGCACTTCGGTTACCATTGGTTGTTAGCAAACCTGTAGAATGTGTGAATGCATAGCTGAAAAATTGATTTTCAGTCCCAATCCTATTTTTAATGAGTTCTATTTTGGCGACCAAGCTTCCCGCTTTGAGCTGCTTCCAAGTTGATTCATAAAACTCTAGTGGATAAATATGAACTACATCAATATTATGAGCCTGTCTTTGTACTTCACATGGTAATACTACTGGCTGAATCAATAATGGAGCATCCATAAGTCCCCCGATTTTATCTGGCAAAAACCCATAAGCAAAATTTATGAATGCGTCCATTAGTAGCATTATAGAATCTGCATCACCATCACAATCTCTGCGTTTTGCAGAATGCCATATAGGAGATGCAAGACAGACTTGCGAGTCTGTAAAACCTATAATTCGTCCTATAATACCTACAGACGTATGTGGTGCCAGTCCAACTATTAGGTGTCCTACAAGGTCTTCTAACGAGGATGCATTATAGAAAGGCTCAAGTCCATATAATTTTACAAGCTCCTCGTCGATAAACTTGGCAACATTAAGCAAATGCTTAGCGGCATCTAAAGGTATTACTACATCCTGCATCAATAGTTCTACCAACTGATCTGTAGACGTCAATTCCATACCAAGATGATCTCTATTATAGCCCAATTCCCTTAATTTCTCGATGCTAATCATTGCCCATTTTGGCTTGAAGTGAGTCAGAGGCTCGTTGGTAGCATCGAATCTGATAGTACCATCCTTGAAAACATACAGATCATATTTTTGTCTTAGAATTCCCTTTTCTAATGGCTCAGCTGCTTTATCCTTGCTCATAAGGATCTTGACGCCCTTAAGTGGTTCGGTAGCCTTAATGTCAAGTTTCTGATGGGCTTTTTCAAGTATTGCTTGTAATGGATAACTAATTGGCGAGTAAGTTTTACCCTCTCTACCGCATCTATGGCATTGTTTATTATTAAGATAGTCTCCAATTTCATCTCTGCAAATTATACACAAATTGCGTAAAGGAGTGAGACCGCCACAATTACGACAATGTGTCCCTACAGAAGGAAGGTTGCAATTAGTGCAAAGCCTATTCGCAAGCTCAGTAAAAAATGATTCATCCTTGGCTGCTTTCAATATATCCCGTGTCACACCGCCCCGTGAGCCAATAGGAAACAACACATGAACAGGCGGTTTCATTTTACGTTCTGCAGCCTTTTCAGGGCGTCCAACCCTTACCGCGATCGATGAAGCAAATTTTGGCTTGACCTCAATACTCGATGTTTTCGAAATATATTCAATGGCATCTTTTGCTCTAATATCTATCTCTTGAAATTGGGGTGATAATGCCTTTGTTGATTCTTCTTGTTGTTCAAGGACCAATAATTTGGATAGAGAATAAACTTGGTCAAGGTTGTCAAGTTTAATAATCTTACTTTCATTTGCTAGTGAATGAATAACACCTAATCGTTCTAAAATATCTTTTAACCTTGAGTCATCATTAAGTAAACAAGAAGAAGGCATGTTATTTGTGTCAACACTGTTAAGTGAAGGCTGCATTTGCTGATATTCAGCAAATTTTTTCTTTATCAATAATACCTCATCTATAGTGATTGAATCCCAGTAGAATGAATATTTTGGATGAAGCGGAATATTTAGGTGTTTGGCAATTTTAAATGCTTCATCAATTGTTGGAAATATTAGGAGAGGTTCCTTTGATAATTGAATTAATCTGTCTTTGGTTATATTTTCTGTAAGCTGAGTTAGGGAAGAAAAAGGCAATGTCAATAGTTTTGAATGCAACTGCAAAGCCCATACTTCCTCTACGTAGCTAGTAGGAGGTAGATGAGCATTATTTTCGAGAAAATCGCCATAGCTTATCAAAATATCGCCTAGATAAAGTATTTTTTCAATTCTCGGTTGCATTCTTACAGCCTGTTCTGTTGTTGATATCTGTAATACACTTCCATCACAAAGTCTGACAATTGGAGGCTCAATATTATCTACAAGCGCAATAGTTGATGCCTTTCCGGGCATATCCATTTTAATTTGTGTTCCTACTACAATGGCATCGTTTAGCAATATAGGTACGGCTGGATGAATTCCAACCGTTGCAAATCCTGTATTATAACATCGACCATATCTTAACCTGAATCCTCCGATTTTCTTTGTCATCGAAAGCACAGGTCTACCGGTAATGACTTCAGACATTCTATGATGTACGGCATCATCATCACCTGTCTGAACCGCTCCTTTGAGTTCCTTGAACCAATCCCAACCATCTAGATTTAATATTTCAACAAGATTAAGCAACTTTCTACTTCTACCTATTAAACCATCGTTCATCACTCTCAGAGCGCCACCACGTACTCTATTAGTAGAAATTCTCTTCATCCCTCTATGACCAGCAACTTCAACTGGATCTGTGTCCATGCCATCGAGCTCTACTGGTAAATTCATTATGCATTTAACCACATCTTCATCTAATACTTTAAACTGAAAATTTCCTACTTCGCGTTCATATATTCTTAGTTCTTCAACGAATCTTCCTGTCTCATCGTCATATGAATTTGCAATGTATTTGGACACACCGATGACTCTTCTTGCATGATCTGCTATTAACATTGTAAGTGCCGCCTCAGTTCCTCCTGCAGATCTTATAGGACCAGCAAATGATATCGAAAGATACTGAGTGCCATTCATGTTATTCTTTAATCTTACATCAGCAATTCCTTGAAGAGGAGCAACTGTTACACCTTCTGTGACGATAGCCAGACTTACGCGAACGGCATTATTTAATCTGGTTTGTATATCACCAGCACCATATTCTCCGATGGCAATCTCTTCAGCAATTTTAAGTGCAGCCTTTTCTTTAGTAGTATGCGAAAGCAGAGTGCGCAATCTATCTGCAATATCAATATTATGCATTTTTGCAACTCTATCTGCCAAATCGTAGGCAATTTTTGGTTCTACAACATCTGAAATATCTAGTCCCAATTTGCGTGCTCTGGTTGCTAACTCAAAGCTATTTTGTACCGTTTTTAAAATGTCGTGATGATATTTTAAATAATACTGTGGCATAGGTATTCCTTTTAAACAGGGTTCGGCGTCATGTATCATTGTCATTATTCACATTACCTCCGAATGGCATCGATAATGGAAGACAGTATATTTTCCCACTTCCCCTCTTTTTCAATAATAGTACCAATTACAATAATATCCGCTCCAGCATCAGCTATCTCCTTTGCAGTTTGGGGTGTACGAATACCTCCACCTGTAATTAGGATCCCCTTATAGTATTTTCTTACACTCGATATCATTTGAGGGGCAATATTCCGAATAGAACCTGAGCCTGCCTCCAGGTACAAAAATCTCATACCTAGATATTGTGCTGCCAAAGAGTACATGACAGCAATTCTTGATTTATCAAAAGGAATTCCACGAGCTTGACCCATAAACCAAGCGGTAGTGCCTTCACCAATAATCAGATATCCAGTGGGCAATGGTTCGATTCCATATTTTTTTACTGCAAGAGCTCCTAAGGCTTGCGCCTCAGTAATAAAGTATGGACTTTCAGAGTTGAGTAAGGAACTGAATAAAATAGCATCAGCCTTAGGTGATACGCCAGTAACATTTCCCGGAAACAATATGACAGGAATTTTGATTAATGATTTGATATGTGAAACCATTTCTGCAAGTTCAAGCTGATCAATTACAGAGGATCCACCTACTAAGACAGCAGAAGCACCCAAGCTTTCAGCCTTTTTAGCAATCAAACCTGCATCCAATTGATTTTCAGAGTCTATTAGTGGGAAGCACAATGTACCATATTTTTTAATTTCATTACGAATATAATCCTCTACCTTATTATACATACAAGTTCTGCAATATTTATAGTTCTATATATCATTGCTATTAATGTATATAATATAATCTCCTTTTACAATTTACTCTTGATTTACAACTTTTAAAGAGAGTATCTTCTTACTCCTATGAACTTTAGATAACAGTAGTATCAACAAAAATAGTTCCTTGTATATTGACATTTATTATTGCTGCAAGCCTATTAGCAATATACTTCTGCATAGAAGTGCATCTCGTTTTTCCGGATATACATCCTTTTGCTTGTTAAATTATTATAATATTTCCGTATTTTATAAATCTCTAGACTATTTTGATATATTTTCAATATCAAGGCTCAAGTTTGCATATGTTTGAGCCGATATAGCTTTTGTACTCAAGTTACATAATTTACAGTAGTTATATGTTCATCTTCTTTTTCTTGAGTCGTCTGATAATACTTTTATTAAGCAGCAATACAGATCTGTATGGCTTTATGCTCCCAGAAGAAATGCATTTTAACAAAATCTATGAGGATATTCTTACAAATTCTTTATTTACAGAAAGACAAACGTATATTATTTACAAACGTCTGACTACCAAAAAAAATGTGATCAGCATAAGCAGGGGAGCATATTATAGACAACTAAGGCAGTGTCGACACAAGATTATTAGTATTCTATACAGTATATTGTTGCTACAATACATAGGAGCGATAGATCACCAATCACTTTCTGTTCTTCATGCACTCTCTAAGAAACTGGATGTGATTCCAAGAGTAGACAGCAGTGATGTCACAGATCAGAAGCGTATGGAGAGCGTGATATTTACTCTTGAAAACGCGCTAAATAAAATGTGTAACGTGTGAATCTTTTTTTAGAATAACATAAATCACGGATTTGTTGATATTATTGTGACATTATGGTCAATTTAGCCATGCTCGACTGGGATTATGTGACATCCATAGTGATTTCATTTAGCATTGCTGCATCTTTCATGATTTTATATAATAGAGGCAGGCAATTATATAGCTCGAAGGAGGATGACAAGGAACCTGTAATAGAGGCGATTGTGTCCGAATATTCTCGTAGGTTAAAACATATTGAGGACATAGTCGTAGGGTTACGTGTTAGAATTGATAACTTAGAATTACGTAAAAAATCTAGCGATATTGATACGAAACATCACACTCACTATGATACATCACATGAAATGTCACAAACACAGCAAGCACACATCACATCTGTACCACAAGAGGAACACATAAGTCCTATCGTTCAACGTTTAACTTCTGCAGATACAAAAGCCAGCCTCGAGGATGTACAGAATGGTACTATGGAATACATATTAAAGCTGTTAAATGAAAGACCAAGAAGTTCACGTGAGATACAATTTTCAATAGGAAGAACACGTGAACATACCTCGCGCCTAATGAAGCGATTATACGAATTACACCTGGTAGATAGACAAAGTAATAGTAGACCTTACAAATATACCATTACATACGCAGGTCGAGTAAAGATAAACCTACAGTCTGAGAAAGATAGTAATTTTGGAAATGAGAATACTTCGCATCATATTATAGACCTTCATTCTAGACAACAGCGTGATAATTCAGAGTTTCAATAATAAATATAAAATCATGAGAGTGAAATAAGACTGCATGTTCTTTGCAGATAATCTCTTGTTTATAAATGCTTAACCTTTTGACACACTCATTAAATCTAACTCTGCCACACTTGATTTTCTAGGCTCCTTTTCGCCTTGAGAATATTGATTAGATTTAACACTTAACAAGTTAACACTTAACACTACGTCATATAGTCATGATAACAAGATAGTTCGTTCCTTGCATCTTTTGAGATGAATCAATGATTTGCATTATTGGTGTTTTGTTAATAGTTACATGGTAATGGACAGCCGTTTTTTACCTCCACTGGAAATAAAGGGGTCGTAACATGTGATGTTAACATTGTTAATATTCATCTTAACGCTCCACTGGAAATAAAGGGGTTGTATTCTGGCTTCTTTACTATTCCTATCCAGGATTTGTTAATAAGCTGTTAAGTTGTGAATATGTATCACCACCCCAGTGTTTCTATTGTAACCCATATTATGTAACCTTAAGATATATTGTAAGCAGTTTAATTCGTTTATCAATATTTATTGATTCAACCATTTAAAAATAAAAATAGAACCCATTATAGATTAAAGTTTAGAATGTTGGATAGGAAAAATAGGGGTGTGTGTCTCCGACCACTTACCGGTGAATCATTTTGAGTGACGACTCACTTGATAGTATTTTTGAAAGGGCTACAACGGGAAAAATGCTGGTTAAAAATCGGCGAACACTTACGATAGATTATGTACCTGAAACTCTTCCATTTAGAAACGATGAAACTAAATCAATTGCACAGGCATTATCTGTAATTTTAAGAGGAGCAAGACCATCTAATCTATTACTTTTTGGTAAACCTGGTACAGGAAAAACAGCAGTAGCTAAAAATGTAATTGAACGTTTACGTAAGAAAGCAAAGGATGTTGGAATAAACGTAATAGTGCCATTTATTAACGCAAAAACTGCAAATACGGCTTACAAAGTTCTTTATGAAATTGCTGAGGATATGGGAATTAATAAAGCAGAAAAGAGGTTGCAAGTACATTTTACTGGGCTTTCAATTGGTGAAGCTACAGATAGAATTCTTGATTTTATTCAAAGTAAAAAATTTCATGTTGTATTGGTAATGGACGAGATCGATTCGCTAGTAGATAAAAATGGTGATGATATTCTATATAATTTTACTAGGGCAAATGAGCGGATCTCTGAAGGGGGTTTTATCAGCTTAATTGGTATATCTAACAGTCTTACATTTAAAGATAAACTTGATCCACGTGTTCGAAGCAGTTTAAGTGAAGAAGAGATGGTATTTAATCCATATACTGTAGAA
>JBKOWU010000126.1:0-13646 GCA_046724555.1 Thermoproteota archaeon
ATTCCTTATTTGACAAATTAACTGCAGTAGCCCATTGTTCTAACAATCTTTTCTCAGTTGGATCTGCACTGATAGCAAATACTTCCACCCTGTTACACGTCTGTATAATAATGCATTCTTTTAATTGAGCTTTCTCCAAAAGTAGCGTGTGTGCATAATGAAGGTCTTTAAAAGCGAATTTTTCAAGAAGATGAATCGGTGCATTTCTGTATGTAATCCTAGCGTTGATTACCTCTAAAGAATCTGTCATAATAAAGGGAGAGGAGGTGGTCATTTGATACTCCTGCACTCCCATTCGTTCAGGAGTTCAAGTGTTGCACTCTTTGCATCTTCAACTCTATTTTCATTAATGAGACTCTGAATATTTCTATCACGGATTATAGAATATAAGAACTGCTTTCTCTTTTCACTCGTCTTCAACCTATTTTTTGCGGCTAATCGTGCAAACTCCTGCAATCTTGTATTTTCTATGTCTGATTTCCTTATGATTCTATGTAATATACGTTCTAGTTTGATTCTTAATTTACGAGCCATAATCGGACTTTTGCCATAGGTAGAGATTGCGACCTGTAATATACCTTCTATATTGATAATAGAGGCATAAGAAAAGTCGCTAAATCGAGGATCATCTGCGGCATATACAAACGAACCCATAGAACGGCCCTTTTCTACAAGTTTACGATTTAGCGACCTATCACTGGTGGCAGCCAAAACCAAAAATTGATTCTTGTAATTATCAAGTATGCTTGCATCCTTTAGTTTGGTTTTCACTATTTCAATTTTGCCCTGCTTTTCCAGATTTCTAAGATAACGATTTAATCGATTGCTTATTACAGTAATTTTACAATTCTGACCTAAAAGTCCTCGGATTTTCCTGGAACCTTCGGTTCCACCACCGATAACCATTACGTGTTTATCTACAAGATTTAGGTCAACTATCAAATACAACCACCAGAGATTTATTCGATCAAAGTGACTAATTTTCTTTATTTAATTGTTGCATTGAAAAGATAATTGCGCTCAACAATGAAGTTAGTTTATCAAATAAAAACAGGCCTATTATTACCGCAGTAGTAAGAGTCTACTACATTTTTCATATTTACCCTATCTCTTCTCATTCATGTATTAATGGCAACCTAATCGGAACACTACTAGTAGTAGTAGTATACTACTAGTCATATGGTTATATATTTATATATATTACATGTCGCCTCATACCATTGACTTCAGTGAATAATACTATAATAATAAGGTCAAAACTAACTAGTACCCACATCATTTGAGTGACTCGTTGGGAGAAGAAAACAATGAGCCTAGGATGGCACTTGATCTGGATACTATTGACGAAATTGGGCCTGCCACTAAAGATCGTTTGGAACAAGCTGGATTCAAGTCAATCAAGGATCTGGTAGTAAGAGGACCAAATGATGTTTCAGAGAACACTGGTATGGAAATTGAAAAGTCGATATATCTTTGCAACAAGGCAAGAATAAGACTTGAAGACTTGGGAATTATTGATAAAAGCTTCATTTCAGCAACGAAACTTTATGACAAAAGAAAGAAAGAAGAAAGGATATCTACTGGCTCTAAAAACCTAGATGATTTATTTGAAGGAGGAATAGAGTCAAAAGCAGTCACAGAAATCTATGGAGAATACGGAACTGGTAAGACTCAGATTTGTCATACTTTATGTATACTAGTGCAACAACAAAGAAAATTCAAGGGCAGATCGGACAATAAAGCACTATATATAGATACAGAAAACACATTTAGACCTGAAAGAATAGTCTCAATTGCTTTGGCTAGAAAATTGGATCCAGACAGGGCACTTGAAAACATAATAGTAGCAAAAGCGTACAATAGTGCACATCAGGAACTAATTATTGAAGAAACCGGTCCCATCATTGATTCCAACAATGTGAAATTACTAGTGGTGGATTCCGCGGTAGCACATTATAGATCTGAATTTCTTGGAAGAGCTACGTTATCAGAAAGGCAACAAAGGTTAAACAAATTTATGCACATGTTGGTAAGAATAGCAGAAATGTATGCTGTTGCAGTTGTAGTAACTAATCAGATCCAATCATCTCCTGATGCAGTCTTTGGTGAAGCATTCAGACCTACTGGGGGTCATGTGGTTGCACATACAAGTACTTACAGAGTATTTCTTAAACGTGCAGGCAAAAACCGAATTGCTAGGATGGTCGACAGCCCTTATCATCCCGAAAGAGAGGTACTATTTACATTAAATGAACAAGGAGTAGCCGATCCTGATCAATCAAATACTGATAATTAAGAGATAATAATAAATTAAGGACCTTTTACAAAGAGCTTGTCATGACACAATCACATGGTTTTAGAAAAAAGACCCGATCTATCATGACAAAGGATAATGTTGTCAGGGGCTTGTCATATTTACTTATGGATTATAAAGTTGGTGATAAGGTTATTGTGGATATAGATCCAACTGAACACAATACAACTCCTCACAGGAGGTTTCAAGGCAGGATAGGAATTGTCAAAGAAGTAGGAAGAAGATCATTGAAAATAGTAGTGCAGATATCGGATAAAAAGCAAAAGATTTTGCAACTAAAACTTAACCATGTAAGGCTATTCACAGGTGGAATGGAAGGAAAATGACAGAAATTATCCACAAAGAAGTCATTTCATTACCACAAGTAAAGGAAATTTTAGGTCCAGTTAAACCAGATGATATGGATCAGATTCAGCGTTGGACATATGATTATGTAAGCAAATTTGCAAAGTCTGATTCAGTTGCAGCCCAGAAAATGATAAAGCAACTGATTGAGGAATGCGAACTAAAAGATGAAGAAGCTGTTGAAATAGTAAATGTATTGCCTACATCTTTAGAAGAATTGAGAGCATTCTCATTTGGATGGAAAAAACTAGTTCTCACAGAAACCCTTGAAAAAATGCAAAGCATACTTCGAATGAACACTGAAAGTTAAATAAAAAGCGAATCCATATCTTATGCAGGAAGAACAGCGTTGTCTACACCGTCACCACATTATAATAGTGGTAGAATTGATTATGCTCAAAGCCCTGGGACAGAGCAATATCAGAGAAAGTACGAGGAATATGCATATGTTCTAGATTTCGTACAGAGAGGAAAATCAACAACAGTAAGAGCAAGAGAAGGGATTATCATACAAGCTATTGGAGAAGAACATTTAACATTATTGGAATTGTTAGGCATCCAGAATATGAGTTTTGATGTGGGAGAACGACTATATATTGGACGAGAAGGCCGTGACAAAGTAGTCAGCGTGCTTGGCAGATTAGAATATAGAGACATATCGCAGTCTGCAAAAAATGAGCTTACAAACATCGTAGAAAAAATAGTCGTCGCAAATGAGAAACGATTTGTTGATTATATAAACATGGCGCCTCCAGTAACACCAAGGATTCATGCACTAGAATTAATTCCAGGTATAGGGAAAACATATATGATGACTATAATTAAGGAGAGGGATAAGAAAAAATTCGAATCCTTTGCAGAGATCCAGGACAGAGTTGGGTTAAGAGATCCTGCAAAACTCATAGCAAAGAGGATCATTGATGAAATAGCAGGCGAAGAGAGAAGAAACTTATTCGTCAGAAAATGAGATGGTCTAAGAGAATTTCTCTTGGCCAGCATATGCTTGTAGACTTTGAAATACTTGAGAAAATCATTCAAGTATCGCAAATTAGCAAGCACGAAATTGTTTGTGAGGCAGGTACTGGAAACGGAATATTAACCTACGAATTATGCAGGCATTCGCAATTCGTAATTTCATATGAAATAGATAGCACATTATTCGCAAGTACAAGCAAGAGGTTATTACCAAATTTGAAACTAGTGAATGGAAACATCTTTGATACAAAAAATCTTAAATTTGATATTTTTGTATCAAATCTTCCTTATTCCAAAAGCAGATTAGCTTTTAACTGGTTAGCACTTCAAAAATTTGACAGGGCAATAGTCATGATACAAAAGGAATTCGCGGCTAAATTGCAGGCCAATCCTGGTGAAAATAATTATCGTGCAATTTCAGTTATAACACAATATTGTTTTAACATACAAAGGTTGTTTAATGTTGACAGGAAAGCCTTTATGCCTGAGCCTTCTGTAGAATCAGAGGTCTTAAGGATAGTTCCTAAAAAATGTTCAAGAATAACAGATCAGACTATCAATAATATATACTTCTTATTTTCTCAAAGAAACAAGGTGGCAGCATCCGTAGCCAGAAAATTTGGAAGCAAAGTCGATTTTGGGAATACGAGAATATGCAAATTAAATGCTGAAGAGATAGTAGAGCTAGCAAGATCTATCAAAGTGTTTTAGAAAAATATAATCATGTGGTATGTTTATGTATTTAGCTTCCAGCATTGTCATACGTTTACAAAAATAAAACATATCATGATAACGTAATAATAACAATAAAAGTTACCTATTTGGATTTACATATATTAATTTGCATTTGAAATAACATCAGCGTTATTAATGACAAGTAGGGCAGCCTATAGATCCTTTTTATCTAAAAAACACAATTATACGTCTAACATTATGCTATATGATAGATGTATCTTCCGTCTGAAGATAGCCTTCTTCTTGCAGAATCTGTTAAACAATATACGGGTAAATCAGCTCTAGAAATTGGTGTTGGATCAGGAATTATACTCAAAATCCTTCATGATAATTTTAAAATCGTGGCTGGAACTGATGTCCACGTTATGTCGCTTAAATATTGCAAAGATAATTTGCCAAACGATATAATGTTGGCTTGTTGCGATGCCGCATCTGTTTTTCACTATAGATTCGATTTGATTGTGAGTAATCCTCCATACTTACCAATAGAGAATCATAAAACGAAAGATTATGCAATAAATGGAGGTTCTAGGGGTATAGAAATGACATTACATTTCATACGCTCTGGTATATCCATTTTAGACATCAAGGGTAAAATGTTAATTATATCTTCAAACTTGTCCGATACGACCGAACTAGAGGAATATATATCCAAAATGAATTTGAAAAAAACAATAATAAAAGAAAGGAAATTATTTTTTGAAACTCTTCAAAGCATAGAGATAAGCTTTGAATGATTCATACTATTTTTTTAAAATAGAAGCTGCTCTTGCCGATATTTGGTCAGCCATCTGGGACAAAGTAGCTCTACCACCTAAGTCATAGGTAACATATTTATTTTCATTGATAACATCTTCAGTAGCCTTAAAGATGGCCTTGGAAATGTGCTTTTCTCCAAGGTATTCAATCATCCACGAACCAGATAAAATGGTTGCAACAGGATTTACCTTATTCTTACCAGCATATTTCGGAGCACTGCCATGGGCTGGTTCAAACATTGCATAATCATCTCCGTAATTACCAGAATAAATGTTCCCTATAGATCCAACATTCCCTGAGGCGCATTCTGAAACTACATCCATAAACAAATTTGTACCAAGCAAGACACTATTATTGAACCTATCTGGATTCTTTACGAGCTGTTGAGTCATATTATCTATATAATACTCCTCAATATCTATATTTTCGAACTCTTTATGGATCCTCTCTACAGCATCCCAGAATATTCCATCAGTTTCTTTTAAGATATTCCTTTTTGTAATTGCAAAAATATTCTTAAAACCTTCATCCTTTGCGATCTGAAATCCCTTTCTAACCACTCTTTCACAGCCTTTTTTTGTTATTTTACGGATCGCAATAGCTGAATCATCCGTGATTTTGAATTCTATCCCAGCATATAAGCCCTCAGTAGCCTCACGTATACAGATGAAGTTCAACTGTTTTTCTGTGTTTCTATATGTTTTAATTGGCCGTACATTAGCATATAACCCAAACTTCTGCCTTATACTTACTGCAACACTACGTGGGGCATTTGGATTTGGGATAGTAGTTGTTGGTCCTTTAAAACAAGCATCACTATCCTCAAGTAATTTCCAAACAGCTTCAGAAATATATGAATTGCCGCCTATTTTTTGCCACCACTCAGATCCGGCATCACATGGAATTAGTTCCACATTCGTAGCACATGATCTCAAAACCTTGATCATCGCCTCTACAAGCTCTGGTCCAGTGCCATCACCTCTTATTATTGCGGCAGTCTTAGTTACCAATTAACTAATCACATCTTCAGGGGCAAGAACCTCTCTATTTATATCTATTGAGGTCGCATTAAATACTCAAAACACAAGTGCAATTAGTTAGAAAAAACATACCTATTGTGTGATACATTATAGATATCTCTCATACAACCATCTAACTATTTCTGCCCACAGGTTATCACTGGAATAAGAGTTATGCACACCTGAATGTGACCTAGTGGAAATTGTACCAGTTTCCTATTGGTACTGAAACAACGTCAGTTAAACGAATGAATATATAGCTTGAACCAAATCGTCTTCAGTTCCTACAATGTTTAGCAATGGAACTGTTATATCTTTGAGATTGGTTGTTTTGAGCTTTTATTGTATTCTTGTTCTTATTTCTGTCCAATGTTATTCTACACCTGATCGAGATTTTTTCGGTACATATTTAATATTTATTGCGAATTCTTTAAAAAATGGCCCTGAATATTATTTAGCCACGTACATCCTCTAAAAAAGATATCCCATAAATCAGAACGCCTAAGCCATCATATGTCTTTCTCCATTTTATCATGCTGCACCTCATTATCCTCGAAATACCATTATATACCATTCAATACCCGACGATACTAGTTGTTATATAACATGTAGTCAACAGTACAAGAGATATGTCGTCAACATCAAAAAAACAACAAGATCGAAAAGAAGATAACAACAATAGCAATAACAATATAGCAGAAACATATTCACAACTTCAACGTGAGCAGGAACAAGCAATAACCAAAGCACTAGATGAATCTAAAGATAACATAAAGAAAACAACTAATGAAGCAAGAAGAGAAATTCCACGTTATACAGATGTTATTTCAGATTATCAAGAAAATACAATTCAAGCAATTAGAGAAGTTGCTGATTCTTATATAGAATCTCAAAAGGACATTATTGTCAACTCATTCCAACTTTGGTCAAATTGGATGATATCTCCAAGACAAATAGCCGAAGACTACTCAAATGCAGTTAGTAATCTAGCGGACAATGCAATATCTGCAACAAGATTAGCAAACAATGCAATATCTGCAAATATAGAAGCATTCAATACGTCTGTTCAAACTGCAAAAGAGAGTGCAAAAGAACTTTCGAAGATGAGCGGCAATACTATAAAAACATTCCAACAAGTATCAAAATATCCCGATAGATCTTCGTTCGCAGCTTAGTAGAACAACAACAATAATAATATGCATATTACATCAACTGGATAAATAGATAGATAGATAGATTACACAAATATAATTGCCAAGGAAGTAGTAGAAGGCAATCACAACTGGATTTATCTACACTGTTTCCTTTTGTGATGATTTTGGGAAAACCGCATTAGCCTAAAGAATCGATAAACTCCTCATCCTTCAGCAAAAAATAATAGACCGATTGCAATATTGTTCATACCCAACTATTAATCTCTCCAAATAAGTCACTCACACATAAGCATAGTTTAGATTACTTTCTATATATTACATAATGCTTTCAGATATCCTTCATGTTAAGACATCCGCATTATCAAAAGATGCATTTTCAGCCCCATATGCTAATATCCTAACTATGGATTTCATCCGAAATGAGACTTCTCATTTCTGCACTTATACATACGCTATGACATAGGCTAAAATCTTAAGTATAATTATGTTATAAATAATATACATAGGTTATGCAAATGAAAAAAAAACAACCCCCAATTTATGATGATCAAACTTTAGAAAATATGAAACGCTATTTCAAAATTGAAAAACATGATGCATTATTGAGCTACATTAAGAAATACGGACTTGCTGCTGGTCACAGAGATGATGATACATAATATCAAACTCTATTTTTTGCTACTAGAACATGTAATAATAGGTAATAGAATTTGGATACCTGAAGTAGTCAGGTAATAATAATTTTCTCTGTATTGTACACTCTTAACCGTTTGTTTTTCTTTCTTGCTACACCTGGTAGTATATGTGAATTAATGATCATTGAATGCGGTATCATTTATTTGTCTCCTCCATTGAATAGCCAGTTATATTTTATACTTAAGTTATTGTCGGTAGCATTTGGCTCATCAACATCGTCATCCAGTGCTCAACATTGGGGGACGTTCTGATTCAATGGTCAACTACAAGAATATCATAATCGCTTCGTACATAATTCATTATATTGAAATACCTGTGGTCATACAGTGTAGGGATCCATAATAAAATATGCTTTCGAATATATTATCAATGGTGATAGCGACTGGTCCTGCGAGAACTAGTCGTCGTAACATAGAAGCATCAAGCAATAGCATTAATAGTAACAATTACAATGAGAAAAATTCGGATGAACCACCTCCTCCTGGCATTACCTATCTATTTTGAGATCAATTCTAATCTTGCAACCATATTATTGGTAAAAGGAGGTATCCTTAACAGATCTTGTACTTTTGTAAACTCTCCTTTTTCGGAAAAGTAAGAATACTGGATATCGTAATTATCCAATATGAGAACTTCTCTTTTAGGGCTTCCAGTTGAATTGTCTATTACCGTTATTGTCTTATTGTCATATGAATATATTTTCATGAAATCCTCCATAGTTAATCGAATTGGTCTGACATATTGGATATGAATTACATTGCCAATCTTATCAGTATGGATTACACGCACACATTCTCCACCATTTTTTGGATTTTTTCCGACGTCATCGGGTAATAGCCTCACATGTTTGTCTACAAATATTTGAACTCTGGGATAGATATTAAACGAATCTATGCTGCCTGGCTTTAGACATACCCCAAGTACATGCGGCGGAGGAATAAAATGCATTATAAGCAAACCAATAAGCGTAGCAGCACCAGCTGCAATTGGAGGTAGTAAAATTTGCTTCTTTCCCAATTTTTTCCTTGGCTTGTCTTCTTTTACTTTACGCTTTGGCATTAGCAGATTCCCAATTAAGATTAACTCGGGATTATTATTGCTTTCCTATCCTATCGCATATCAGTAACTATTTGACTTTAATTATCACCATAGACATAGATATATGCATCTTTAGTTGATACAACCGAGTGCTCATTACAATATTAGTGGTTTTTAGGTGACTTGTATTCATTGGGCATTACTAAAATTAGATTACACAGGCTAACCTTGGATATGGTACATTAAATACTAATTCTCCCAGGTTGATTCTATTATTCCATTGCCTGAGTTATCTCATCAGAGTGGATTTTTTGGTAATGCTTTTCTGCATCCACTTTAGTGAGGAATTCTCTTCCACAATATGTGCATCGAAACGTACCTGACTCATACTCCGACATACTCTGAGTAGTATTAAGTAACATTGCAGATATTAGTTACTAAAACAAAACAGATATTATACTATTCGATCTTAAATAGAGAAGAAAATTCCTTCTCTTTCTAAATCATCTTTTTAAATCAACTGCAAAGTTTTCTATATGTATGAGCTTTTTATTGAATCCTAGGTTCTAACTGCTCTCGTAACTTTAACAATACTAAAAGCACATTACTTATTATATCTCATTTCTAAATGATAAAAAAGTTACTGGTTTATCTCCTAGTGCCAATAACATGCCCAAATACAAACACTAATCTTTGAATCACAATTCATCTTAGCAAGCAAAGGATAGAAAATGAAAGAAGATCATTCTAGCTTTGGGACCTTCATTTCACATTAAACATAACATACTATGCCTTAGCTTTGTTCTAAAAATTTTGTACGATTATTAGTATAAATTAATTAATTAATGAATTATAACACAAAGACAATTATTTAAGTGAACAATATAGAGGATAGAATAAATACGCCGAATGTTAAAAAAAATTATAGAACACACAGTGATTTGCTTTCTATAAAGTTTGCAGGTTTGAAACTTCGGAATCCTACTATGCTTGCATCAGGTTTTTTAGGAATTTCGCAGGATATTTTTAACAGGATATATGGTTCAGGTGCAGGAGCGATAGTGAGTAAATCTATCAGCATTGAACCAATCGAGGGTTATAGAAATCCAAGCGTTATCTCTTGGGACAAGTATAGCTGTATAAACGCAGTAGGACTAGCAAATCCAGGTTCTGAGGCCTTTTCTGAGGAAATCAAACATAACGAATATGTACCACTTATAGTCAGCCTCGTTGGTTCGTCCCATAAGGAATTTCCTCCGATGATTAGAAAATTTGATGACCTGAATATTCATGGTTATGAAATTAATCTGTCATGCCCCCATGTAGCTAAAATGGGTATGGAAGTCGGAGATGATCCAGAAATGGTAAGCCGAATTGTCAAAACCGTTAGAGCCAGTACACGCAAGCCTGTCATTATCAAAGTAGGCATCGGTAATGCAAATGTGGTTAATGTTGCGCAAGCTGCAAAAGATGCAGGAGCTGATGCAATTACAGCGATCAATACAATTCGTGCCATGGCTATTGACATAGAGACTCAAATGCCAGTTCTGAGTAACCGAATAGGAGGACTGTCGGGAAAATCCATAAGACCTGTTGCAATCAGATGCGTCTATGAGATTTCCAAGAAGATTGCAATTCCTGTGATTGGATGCGGCGGAATTTTCACCTGGGAGGATGCAGTAGAGTTTATGCTTGCAGGGGCATCAGCAGTGCAATTGGGCACTGTTATTGGATATGCGGGATTGACCACGTTTAGCAATATTGTCAGAGGTATCAGAAAATATATTGAAAGAAAAGGATTGAAAAATGCAATGGAGATTATTGGACTTGCTCGCAAATATTAATAGTCTAAGAACTGTTGTTGTAGAGCAGATCATCTACGAGACTCCTACAGTTAAGACCTTTGTTTTTAAAGATAAAATTAGCTCTAATGCCAGACCGGGGCAGTTTCTGATGGTATGGATTCCTAGAATAGAAGAACTTCCTATGAGTGTCATGGTTTGTGATAGAAAAGAGCACGCCGCTATTACAATACGAAAGCTCGGATTTGGTTCATCTGCGTTGTTTGATAAAAGAGTGGGCGATGTAATTGGTGTTCGCGGTCCCTATGGCAATCAATTCAAAATTGGCAAGGACACAAAAAAAGCACTTTTAATTGGCGGAGGAACAGGCCTAGTCCCTTTATTAAGGCTAGCCACGATGCTAAATGAAGCAAAGGTTGATACCACCATAATTATTGGTGCTAGGTCAAAGCAAGAAGTATTTTTTGAAAAAAAAGCACATGATCTACTAGACAAAACCAAACACAAGGTAATTATCAGTACTGAAGACGGTAGCTATGGAATTAAAGGTAACGCCACGGATGCAATGTTGTTTATCATAAAGAAGGAAAAGTTCGATACAGTTTATACATGTGGACCAGAGTTAATGATGAAAAAGGTTTTCGATATCGGATCAGCAAATGCATTATCTATTCAGGCAAGTCTTGAACGATATATGAAATGCGGAATAGGAATTTGTGCAAGTTGTTGTATTGGAGACCGCCTTGTGTGCAAAGACGGTACCGTCTTCAATGAAAAACAGCTCTCAGTCATGACGGAGTTTGGAAAAATATACAGAGATAAATCAGGACGTAGATTTGAATACCGACCATTAATTTGACTGGCTACTCTCTTAATATGACCTCCAGTATATGTATCACAGTTTAATAAAATATACGAATCATGAGTCGCTACCATAATGTAAGCTTCAATAGGATAAATTAAATCAATATTAACTCATTTTTGCAACTACATTTTGGTATGAATAAATGCTGAATTATATCTAGCCGTAGAAAGACGAAGAAACACATGTAACAACTGTTGTTGGGTTTCTGGACTATAGCTTCTAAATAAACATTCTAAATTATTATCCCTAGAATTTATGCTTTGAAATTTTTTTTGCTCTAATATAGTCTACAAAGTAAAATAAATAAGCGCGTTCATTTATTTTTAATATCCATGGAATGAAAGATTCGTTTTTACTACTCTTTTCACTAATTGCAAATCCTGAATCTTTAACCAGTCTTCTAAATGATTGAGCATCAAATATTTGCTTTGGTTTTGGGTCTCGATTAAAGTCATATGGGTCAGTTAATACAACATCGGCATGTGGTTTTAGCAATCCATGTATAGAAGATAACAATTCTTCTGGTCTTGCTAATTCAATCAGATTAAGAGCAAGTATCAAATCGAACTTCATAGGATTAAATGGAGCATTTAGGAAATCAGCTACAAAAAACTCAAGATTTCCTTGGTTTGACTCATACATCCTCTTTCGTGCTTCCATTATAAAGGAAAAAGATAAATCAATGCCTATTGCAAAGGAATATTTTTTAGCAATCTGAAGAGTGGAATAACCTACTGAACATGCCATATCAAGCGCTAGACCATCCATTTTTGAATTTATTTCATGAGCAACTCTATTATAAAGCTCATTTGGTTTGAGATGCCAACGCAATTTGCTAATGAACCTATCCTCAATAGAGTTATCATAATGAGTCCATCTATATGGAATAAACCATTTGCCGTCCTCTTCATACAAGTCATTTTTGGCGAGATTTGAAGATATATATGCGCTCTTTTCTTTAAGAAAATCTTTCATTTTATCGGTTTTGCTGTTGAGTAACCACCTGCCATACATCATTGTTCTTCCTTCGACATATTTCACAAAATCTTTTACTATGATTGCTACTCCCTCGATTATTGGGTATACGCTTTCGCAATTATCACATTTTAGGAAACCTTCAGTACATTCATTCTTATTTTCACTATTTTTGTGAAGAGATTCTAACGAAAGATGTAGTCGTTTTTGAGGGTGCTGCAAACACACAAGATGGTTGACAAAATAAGTTTTCATGTATCATCTATTAATATAGTGAAGTGAGTGTAGATGAACTGGAATATAATATATTTGGTAATAGAATAACAATATCTGATAAAAATAGATATGTATAGGCAGTTGAATAATTACTTTGATTCACCAAGAAATTCTGTAGTATCCATATAAATCAACAAGATAATTTATTCTTGATAGTTTACAGGAGATACAAAGCATTGAAAGAGTGAATAATAGTTCAATCATCATTTTCAGTACCTAAGTAGGCATTAATTAGAGGTAGATCGTTGATAGTCTTAGTTATGTCACAGCGGGGTGCTCACTGTAGGATTCTCCGTATCTTCGGAAATCATTTTGCATATAATATATATTTGAACACTTGGAGGTTAATCTAATGCGCGAGCTAATTCATGAGAATAAGCAAAAAAATTGGACAATGCAACGGGATTTCCTAATTTATTTGGTACCAGATATTGTAATATATATCTGTCAGCAAATTCTGCCGTAAAATCATGGTAGCATAGAGGTTGAAAAATGGTTTCAATAAGAAATCCACCTGACTGGGGAATTGAACCTGTTCAATCAAGACACAGATTTCTAAATGGAATAGATTATTTTGTATTATGGTCAAGTCTTGGCGTAGGCCTCCTAGTTTTCTCTGCAGGTTCTTTTCTTAGCGAAGCTAGATTTTATGATGCCATATTTGCGATTATTGTTGGTTCTATTGCAGGTTCC
>JBKOWU010000156.1:0-2256 GCA_046724555.1 Thermoproteota archaeon
AATTATAATCTGATAATGGAAGAACAAAAGAGAGGAGAGGAACCTAGAAAGGAGCCTTCAGAAGATTACTATTCAGGTTATTATTGGGGCAACAATCCTTACGATTCCTCTACTGTTGCTGGACGCAAAAGCGATGAAGAATTAAAAAATAGCATAATTGAAAACATCAAAAAAAACAATAATATCGATTCATCGAAAATCGAAGTATCTGTGAACAATTCTACTGTAATTTTGAAAGGAGTTGTAGAGACGTATGAAGAAAGACGCCTAGCTGGTCAAGCGGCATGGAATGTATCTGGAGTATCCAAAGTGTTAAATGATCTTCAGGTAGCCAAGCCAGAAACCGCAGGACCAGGCAGGGTATCAGGATCATCGTAAAACCGATATAATACAAGAATATATGTCTTGTAATTTACGCAATTGGTAATTACAAATGCTTTTGGCAGCCGATACCAACTGACACACAATGTGTACTCATAACGGCCATATTTATTATATATTTAATATACGATAATGAAGTGGATATGAATACAATTTTATTATCATAATATTAGCACAATCGCATAGTGTACGTATTGAAATATAAGCAGTAAAAAGATATTTTATATAATGAAAATAATCTGCATATATATGCATGGCTACACAGAGTCTAAAAAATAAAAAAAACAATAATAATATTAATAATAAAAAAATTAAGAATAATTTACTAAATGATGTAGTAAAGGATTATTCAATAAAGCCAAATGATATCACCTCTATCTTTAACAGCATGGCACAATCTGGCGGCTTTGAATCGAGAAATCTCTCTGATGGCTTAGATATCCTACGAAGTATGCACAATGAAACGGAATGTACAAGGTTCCTATCATTTGTTGGGGCCCTAATGTCGACTGGTATTCGAGGGATTATTCGTGATATGATAAAAAATAAGATGTTTAATTGTGTGATTACTACGTGTGGTGCCCTTGATCATGATATTGCTAGAACTTATGATAAGTACTACGCAGGACAGTTTAGAATGGATGATCATAGTCTTTTTAAGAAAAAAATCCATCGCCTGGGAAATGTATTAATTCCTATGTCCAATTATGGACCGTTAATCGAAGAAAAAGTACAGGCATGTCTAAATAATCTGTATAACAAACACGGAAAACGTGGAGTTCCTTCATATGAAATTCTGGATTATATTGGTAGCACTCTTGATGAATCATCTTTTTTATATTGGGCTCACGAGAATAAGATTCCTGTTATAGTTCCTGGCATAGTTGATGGTGCCGTTGGAAGCCAAATTTGGTCATTTTATCAACAACACAGAGATTTCAAAATTGATATTATGATGGATGAAACAAAATTATCCGATCTGGTATACGATGCAAGAAAATCAGGTGCATTAATGATTGGAGGTGGTATTTCAAAACATCATACGCTTTGGTGGAATCAGTTTAAAGGCGGCTTAGATTATGCAGTATACATTACCACTGCGCCAGAATGGGATGGAAGCTTAAGTGGTGCTCTTGTTGAAGAAGCAATTTCCTGGAGAAAGGTTACAACAAAAGCTCGACACACGACAATTCATGGTGAAGCAACCACATTGCTACCGTTTGTATACGCCGCCCTCTTGGAAGATAAAGAGAAGTAATGATACTTTTGTTAAAGGTGTTATGTTAATCATCAATTGCAAAAAAGCTTGATAGAAACAAAAATGTTGGATGTAACATGAGATAATAATTATCATTATTATTACTAATAGTAAATTTTTAATTTCGTTAATTTATTTGATGATTGTGTGTATTTATCTCCTTTTCTTTTCTTTTCTTTTCTTTTCTGGCAGTCATTACAAAATCATGAAAAAACTACAACTATCATACTACCTACTTCTACATTAATGGTACTTTTGGTTGATGATGGTGCGTCAGTTTTTTATATTTGGGAAAGCCCATCATTTATTAGATTTGGGTATATAGTTTTGATTAACCTTGTAAATCAAGACTCCAAAAACTAGCCCTGGATCATTACTGTTGAAACTTGGTGACGCATATACCAAATTTAATGGCTGGCTAGTACCATTTACACTGCTCTGGGGGTATTTAATATCTTTTGAATAAATGGCAATCGTACCTGGAGAGTATTGTGATTGAATGTTGGTTCTTGAAGCATAACCTTGAACAGTAAAGGGTATCAACTGACCGAGAAATGTTGCATTCCAGAATAATGGTGTAGGAGTTACTCCATCTTGTTCTAAATATTTATTCTCAT
>JBKOWU010000234.1:0-14285 GCA_046724555.1 Thermoproteota archaeon
GGCGCAGTAACTTCAAAATATTTTGTACATGTTCCGGCTGTACATAAAAAGCCCATGATTCTGCCAATTTGTCTACTACCTGAGCCTCCGGCTCGTCCACCAGCAGAACCTAAAGACTCCTCAACCATCAAGATGAAGATCTCATTTGCGGTATCAGTAGCAAGGTCAATATCATTTTTGGATACTACGAGCTTCCTCTGTGGTAACTGTAATATATCATCAATATGATTTTTGGACGCCATTTTTTACCTATTTTTTATAGTCGTTATTATATAGAGATGAAAATCATAATGTATAGAAGAAAAGATAATAATAATAATAATCAAGGTCCGTTAAATTCTAGTATAGAATAAAATGCGTTCTTACCGGAATGATCAAACTCAAAGAAGGAGCCAATATTTTCATGACTTTAGTTTTTGCTGCTTCTGCGATCTTCCATATGAAACCTTTTGATAATTGTATTTAGTATCTTGATCCTCTCCTGTTACTGGATTTTTGAAGTTTTCAAGTTGCACATCTATAACACCAGGAACAGAAAAGCTACTGTTGTTGCCATTTTCATCAATATTAATATCTACAAACTGAGGATCCAATAGATATTTGATTGTAGAAGCAAATAGAGCAAATGGACCATCTCCTTTAGCTTTACCTAAAAAGATATTGATAATCGCATTTCGCTGTTCTTGATCAACTTTATTTGTTATGAAAATTTGGTGTGTACCATTATCTTCATGAATAGCTTTTGGCCATGAAAGTGCATCTATTATATCAAGACCATCTAGTATAGTATCTCCATATCGTCCCTCTCTTATATGATAACATACTAAGACTCTACAGAACCCATTTGAAGGAAAACCATTAAAGTTACATGGACAGCCATAATCATAGTTGCATGTTTCAATATAGTCTGCTTTAAATGTCCAATTTGGAATTTGATTTTGAATTGTTGTTGTGATGTTATCCATATACTAACGAACTCCAAAATTATATGAACAAAATTATAAATACGTAACTCTCCGAAATTGAGCAAGATTTAATTTCTGAAAACAGATTTTTATGTGCTATTATCTTGTAACAGTCTCACTCAAATTTTGGATAAATATATAGGATACTGAAAATATATGACACTACCGCTTAGACGATTGTTGAGTAACATTTAACACAATGTTGAATGTTCCGAGGTAGGATTGTTGTTGTTGTTGTTGTCCTTCTTTAGTTAAATTGAGCATCAAATGCTTTCCAGTATTGCTTTGAATTAACTGATCAGTTGAAGCTCCTGTGTAAATGCCATCTTGTTCATTAGTTATGTCTGGAGGTCCGTGTTTGTTGTATGGCTGTTGCTTATGAACCTCATCATTAACAGAATTGCTAAAGTAAAGCTGTGATGTCCATTCTAAAGTTTTCTCTGATCCATTGAATGTGCGAATCTTGTCATGTATATGAATGGCTCTGCCCTGATACCAACCTGGATAAATTGTTATGAATCTAACTGTCCCATCATTATCTGTCAGTTGATATCCTCTGAGAAATTTCTTTTCTGTAGTACCCTGATCGCTAACAGCTGAGTAGACACCCTCGGAATTGGCATGCCAGATATCTATACGTGCTCCTTTTAAGGGACTACAAATACCATTATCATCCACACTATACACATGAATTACCAGATTCAAAGGTATGCCTTCCTGTACTGAGCCATCAGAAGGGTCTGATCTTATATCTGATCGGTTAGGCATATTATCAACAAAGTATGGACCTTCTGTCTGCTGCGGGGTACCTTCAGATTCAACCAGTGAAGGAGTAATTGCACATGTCTTGTTTGTCGATGCACTTTTTTGAGCTGCAGACAATTCAGATATTGGCGGTGGAGGAAATGCCATAGGGATTGGTCTAGAAGGAGGTGACATATTTTGGTTTGACGAGATAGATGAGTTGGTATTATTTAGAATTAATTGTGCTGCAACTCTAGTAGGCGTTAACTCTGTTCCAGTACAATCAGTACAGTAAAGTACAATGCAATTGTAACTAAGACAGCTCTTTTGTTTATTATCGTAGTAGTAGATTTATTGCTTTTATCCCTACTTTTTTGAAGCATTTGTATCTACCTAACAGAGGATATATTATTTAAATCAAATATAGTAACCGAATAGTTATTCAATAATGTATATGAAAATCATCAATGCGGGTGCACGTTTTGTTAGCTCAAGATTTGAAAAAGGCTAATACAATAACAAGTACTTACTGTATTCTCGAATATTTCTATTAAATATATTGTACTTTCATTTGATACTACCATGGTAAACATAATCAATTCTATGAAATAGGGCAAAAAACTACTCTTGCAGTTCCATGATATGACCTCATATAAAGAGGATAATAATTGATTCCAAATAATGGCAACGGCAACAATTAATACAAATCATGTCTTCAAACAGAACAATGACAATCAATACGATATACCATAACTACAAGTTAAGATCAGAAACTATTTAGGCACATCCTATTCACTCCCCTATTATTAAGACACAAGGATTTTTTGTATTCATTCGAATATTTGCCAAATAGCAGAGATATCATGGTCTACTATTTGGAAGACGTTACTCCCTCCTTGCTTTTTCTTCCTCTTCTATAAACGTTTTAAGCATTGTCACATCACGTTTAAAGAATATATCTAAAATCCAGTCTGCTAACACTCTTATTTTCTTTTGTAATGTTGGAAGATGCACCAAATAATAACTTCGCCATATCAACCAAGCTAAAAGGCCTTGCACTTCTATTCCTAATAAATTACCTATACCAGTTCTTTTTCCTATGCTAGCCATCATTCCTTTTGTTTTATAATCAAATATTTTTCTATTCTCTAGTCTTCCTTCTATTGACGCTATAATATTATTTGCTACTATTGCGCCTTCCCTTATCGCATGTTGTGCTGTTGGCGGATAAGGATTGCCACTGTTAGGATCTATTATATAAGCACAATCACCTAGGGCATATACTCCCTTATAATTGGCCAACTCCAAATATTTGTCCACGGTTATTCTGCCGCTTTTATTATCATGTTCACAGGAAATGCTAGTAAGTAAAGAAGAGGGTGCTACACCACCAGACCAGATTATTGTCTTTGTGGGTATCATAGTGCCGTCTTTTAGGCTGACAGTATTTGGAGTAGCTCCTATTACACGTTGATTAAGAATTATTTCAATTCCGCTCTTCCGCAGCCTCTCTAATGCGAATTCGGCTAGCTCCTCACTCATTTCAGGCAAGAGCCGATCACTGGAGTGAACTATTATAACCCTAATATTGTTGCTATTTATATTATGGTAATGCTCTTTTACAGAGTCTCTAATAAAGTCATTTATTTCTCCTGCAGTTTCCACTCCTGCAAAGCCTCCGCCCACTATAACAAAGGTCAATAATTTTTTTTGAAGCTGATCTAATGTCTTGGCATTATCTGTGTAACCATGAATATTGTCAACGTTAGCAGATGATGCTGACGACAATAGTAATTGATCAGACTGTTCAAGTAAATATATTATATGGTTTCTCAAATTTATAGCATCGTTTATAGTCTTTATTGTAAATGCATTTAGTTGTATATCCGACATTCCAAAAAATTTTGTCTCACTTCCAAGTGCTATAACAAGATAGTCGTAGTACAGATAGGATTGGGTGTTTGATTCCAAAAGATTAGGATCTGTTATTGTTGACGAATTGCTACCACTGCTACCTAAAATCTCAGCAAATGCTGATGGGTGCGAAGTAGAAGATCTGATTGAAACCCATTTCTTTTCCAAGTCGATATTTTTTACAGCAGCACAATAGAATCGTGATCTATTGCAAAATTCTCTAATTGGTGTTACGATATGTCTTGTTTCTATCATACCAGATGCTATCTCATGTAGCATTGGCGTAAAAAGAAGATAGTTATCTTTGCTCACCATTGTAATATCTATGCTCACATCAGTTTGAAAATGATTTTGAAGCTTTTTTAATACGGTTACTCCTCCAAAACCGCCTCCCAAAATGACTATTCTTTTTCTATTTGTTGTTATCTGATGTTTATCGTATTTATCTCTGTGAACAAGCAACAGATGGTTTTGGAGAATATCTATTCTTGAAAATGATATGTCACAGCTAGGGCATCTATATCTAGCACCAAACTTTATTGATAAAAAAGAAGAAAACAAGCCCAATGTAATTCCAAATAAAAGATTGATAGATATAGAGTAGAGGATAGAAGATATTTGAATATTTGAGAATGTTACATTATTGCTGTTGTTATTGTTGTTATTGCTGTTATTAATATTACCACCCAATGCATGTCTAAATTCTGGACTTAAAACAAAGCGTTGTATAGGAATAGAAAAGATTAGATAAACAAGTATACCTACAAATAGACCATACTTCAAACCATTCGATGGCTTACTTATATTCAAAATGTTAGTTTTGTATAGAAATACACCTGATACTATCCCGATTGAGATTCCTACAATTATATGAATAGTCATTCCAGCAATAATAACAGATGATATAGGTGAATAAACCCCAACTATATGTCCAAATACTATCCAAGTAAGGTCATACGCATGGGATCTTCCTGCAGAAGAAAAGAAAGTCAAGGGAATTGCCATAACCAAGGCCCCAACTATACCTCCAGCAATAATGAAGAACACTTCCCTCTTAAATGAAAAATCTACTCTAGCTTCATGGGGTTTTATTTTATTATCTCCACGAAAAGGTTCGATATTTAGACCTTTTAAAGTGCCCCATAGGTTACGCATATGCGTACATCTATACTTTCACTATAAAGAATATCAATGTTCATAGACTAGTTCCCATTACATTGCGAAAACAATGGAAAATAATTTTTCTCTCAACATTAAAGCATTTCAACTTAAATATCTCTCACTCTCTGTTTTTTAATTCTTCATATGAACGCCATTTCCTTCTCGATCATTATTCCTCTTGATTTGTGGAAGCTGCCTTCTGATGAACTGGCAGTAAACAATGAGGCCAATCTTCGCTATGGCAATATCCGTATATATTGAAGATCATTGTTAGCTAAATATGGGTACATTAGGAACTATAGGGGCTGTAATTATTGGAGTAATAGCATTTATAGTAATTGTTGCAATAGTTGTATTTCTTGTTACTTTATTTGCACCTGTACTTATAGGTTTGATTATTTTAGCAATAATTATCGGAGTAGGATATTGGATATATGGGAAGATAAAAGATAGGTCGTAGTATATATGACTATTTGGTCGACAGACAAGAATTGAAACGCTTTATGCGCCAGATCTCAAATAAGACCTTGATCTGCGGCGCTCAACTATATCAATGCTCCTTGACTATCACCAGCTCTCAATGCTTTAATTCCTTCTCCAAATGTGATTTTGGTGTCATTCCCTGTGCAAATACTGGAGTGCTTAAATCAGTTTTGACTACTACTGACATTGCCAATACTACTAAAGAATAACCCTTGCACTCAATATGTGTTCTTTATCATTATGAGTCATTCTAACATTTTATATAAATATTAGCGGTTAATTTGAGTAAGTTTTTATTCATTGGGTGGTAAGCGATAAAAGTAGTTTGAATAAAAATCTGAGAAAGATGTATGTTGGAATTTTGATATGGGTAGCATTATTTGGCTTTTTTGGCCAATTTGTTATTGTTAATCAATCACAAGCGATAGTAAAAGACACATTAAATGTGCCTTTATTTAGCAACAATAACACTGATAGCAGTATCGTCAGCAATAATAGCAACATAACTCAACCCTTTCACCTTTCTTATGAAATGCTTATTAACGATTCACATTTTCTAACCCAAAGTTATCAAAAAGAGATTGGCAAATGGCAATCAAAACAATACGATAACAAGAAAATGATTTCAATTACTGATAACTATTTGCCAAAATTTCAAAAATTAGTTAATAGAGTGCAAGCTTTACAGCCTACTACTCCAGAATATTTACAAGCGAACGATTTGTACGTCAAATCGCTTGAATCAGAAATTGCGAGCTATATGCACTTTCGGAACTTTTTGGTTACAGGCAACATGATAGAAGATGATACATCAACTCAGCTTTTGTCTAATGCACTGAAGTATGAGATTAAATCCTTTGTCGCTTTTAATAATAAAACTGTAACCGATACAGATAACAACTATGCAAATAGATCCTTCCTACCTATATAATAGAACAATTAGAAACGTTACCTATAGATATACATCTATCAAGGTTTGCTTAAATCTTTCTCATATCTGTGATATATGTGCAGAAAATGCTGTTGATAAGTGAATCTATGAAGAAAACACTCACTAATACAGAAAAGAACACCCAGATGTAAGATATAGAGCTTGATGTATTATTATTCTTCCCATATTCTATTATCAAGTATATGACATGGGACGGGTTAAATGACGATAGCCAATTAGTTAACAGAATCTTTTTATTCTTAGACCATTTCAATTTTATCTAACAAAAGGACATAGATATGGACCTCATCCAGAAAATCATCCTTATTTCAATAATATCAATCGCAGCAATTTCTTGGATATTATCTAAAGATCAGCCTGATATGATGATGGCTATGATGGATTATAATCCTATTGCTATTTCGTTATTTTCTATTAGTTGGACCATTGGGATGGCTGCAATGATGTTTCCTGCAATTGCTCCGATGGTTTTACTTTACAATAGGCTGACAAAACACAGTAATGGTAGTGGTAATAGCGGTAATGCTATCGGTAAGGGCAGCAACTCTTCGCAATCCTCAGTGTTTGCTGATCATGACGATGATAATAATAAGATATCCGAAAGAAAAAACATGGCAGCAACAACGAAACCAGCATCAAATTTCACTAGTTCTCTAAATGTAAGTCTCTTTGTAGGCTCTTACATTTTAGTGTGGACTATAACAGGAATTGTGCTCCTTTTGGCATGGTCTCTGCCTGCAAACTATTTCTTTATGCATTTTAGAACTAGTCAACTCCAAATAGTTTATGGAATTGTATTAATTGTAACTGGAGTATACCAATTTAGTTCTTTGAAGACAAAATGTCTTGGATATTGTGAATCTCCATTAGGCTTCTTTATGAGGAGATGGAGAAGTGGAACTACAGGTGCACTAAAAATGGGAATATACCACGGTCTTTATTGTCTTGGCTGCTGTTGGCCATATTTTCTTCTTATGGTAGCTTTAGGCTGGATGAATTTGTTATGGATGGCATTATTTGCGGGCGTCATATTTGGAGAAAAGGTGTGGTCTAAAGGTATTTGGATTGCCCGAAGTACAGGGGTGGGCCTTGCAATTGCTGGAATTATGGCAGCATGTGGATTAATAATGATTCCCACAGGCATGAATAATAATAATGGTAATGATACTCATATGGATGATATCAAAATGGATATGAGCAAGACTACAAATGCAAAGAGGCATACACAACTCCCAGCAACAATAACAACGACAACAATGCCAAATATGAAGAGTATGTAAAAACATACGGGAGAAATAATCTTCTGATATATAGAATATAGTTGTGTAGGATACCGTAGGTTGTATCATCAGAGATATACAGTGGAAGCCTAAACCAACATGTTGGCATATAATAGTGTTAACTTGATAACAATGGACAACAGGTGCTTCATTACGAAAATGGTGCATAATATATTCTCTTCACAATTTCCGGTATGACATGTTTTTTAATACGACAAAAGATTAAATTGTTTCTTCATGAAGTTTTGAAATTCTCTATTAGACATATTTCTTTTTGCTTCCAAAATCGTGGATGCGTCTTTTCCTACCATATATCTGAAATCAAGATTATCTGCCATAACTGCTTGTAGAATCACCTTTGCAACTTCAAATGGATGTATAGCATTTTGTTCCATCTTTTTGAAGGATTCTGACATGTTATTTTCTATTTTTTATATTGTGAATTATCATTATTGTCACCGCTGCTTTCTGCCTTTGCAGCCATCCTCCAATTCTTCCAAAAGTTTGAACCAACAGCCCCAGGTTCTATAAGTATAAGATTTATTCCAAATAGTTCAAGTTCATATTGTATAGACTCAGATAGGCCCTCTAGGGCAAATTTAGTTGCATGATATATGGAGTCAAGAGGAATTGCAATTCTGCCTCCCATAGACGTTATGTTAACTATTTTACCGCTTCTTTGTCCTCTCATTACTGGAATTACTGCCTGCATTACTCCTACTGCGCCAAAAAAGTTAGTCTCAAATTGCGCCTTTATTTCTTCCATTGAAGTTTGTTCCAAGGGTCCAACTAATGCATATCCTGCATTATTTACTACAACATCGATCCTACCCTTTTCCTTCGCTATTCTATTAATTGCATCTAGTACTGATTTATCGTCACTAACATCTAATTGAATAACTTGTAATGGCAGATCCTCATTTTTGGCTATATCTGTTATCTGATTTGTTTTCCCTCCTGACTTGCGCATAGTTGCACAAGTATTAAATCCATTTCTTACCAGGGTTAGAGAAGTCTCAAATCCTATACCAGTAGAGCTGCCTGTTACAACTGCAGCTTCTTTTTGTGCCATATCTAATTGGTCAGGCACAACAAATTATATAAAACGAAAACGACAACTAGACAATTATTTATGGATTAGCACGTCGCTTAATCACATTACATATTCACTTCTTCAAACAAGAGAAATCCAAACAATTAATACCCCACAGGATTGGTAAATGTCGGCTAACGAGTCTCTACGTTCAAGTGTGATTAGCTATAATCACCGTTGTTAGCATCTTTATTTATTCTCATTATTGCTCATCAAATGCGATAAGAGTGCAACATACTTAAGTGAATCATTAAGAAGAATAGATTCCAGAAAAATATTTAAATCAATTCTTTGGTCTCTGACATCTGTTCAAATAGTTGTAGGTATTATTTTTTTCAACAACTGATTTTTTTGTTCCCAGTATTTCTTCATCGTAGCTGTTCATTGGTCTGTGTCGTTTCACATACACCTTGAATTGAGGTCAGTTATCATAATTGGTAGCAAAAATTAGTCAATCCTAATATTTATTCTAGCTGATAATTTTCTGAAATGATAATCATTGGTCTTGGATTCGAATATGACAATACCCGGTTAAGGTAAAATGAAGATGATCTACCTCACAGTCGGTGTTCTATCTCTTGTACTTGCTACTGAAAATGCCATAGCAACAGATGCTAACGATACTAGTGCTGCGGTTATAAATATCAAATTGTAAGCCTGGTTTGTCGGGAAAAGACCCTGAACCCCTGCTGCTGTTCCTTTATACGCCTCCTGGAATAAGCCTGAGAGAGCCGGTCCGACTGACATTCCGACTAAGTTGAGAAGCAGAGTCATTCCTAAGGCAATCCCTGTCATCTGCATTGGTACTGAAAGGAGTATTACGTTAAATGCACCAGTAATCGAAAGAGATAACCCTGCTGCGAGTATTGTGAGTCCGACTGATACCATGTTTTCAGTCGAATGAAAAATTAATACTACAAAAAATCCTATTGCACTTATTGCAGTACCAAATAGCATTAGCTTGGTGTTCTTGACTCTATTTAAGATAAAGCCTGACATGATTGTTCCAATCAATAATACGATCATAAAGGGTAGCTGTACACCTGCAACCATAATGGCATTGCCTCCGAATCCAAACGGAGGCGGGCTTCTTACCATGACAGGGATAGTTAGGTACACCATGAAAATAGACATGAAGACCAGCATTAGAATAATGGTTGGAGCAAGAAAACTCTTGTTGGTCATTAATTTGAAATCAAGCAATGGCGAATACACTCTTCTTTCGATAGCTATAAAGGCTGCAAGCAATATTCCAGAAGCTGCAAATAGTCCTGTAACTTGGTATATTGCAATGCTGGTCTTTACTTCCAACATGGTTATCCCGGCAAGAAATGTAATTATAGTAGCCGCTAGCGCTAAAGTTCCTTTTATATCAATAGTGTTAGTAGTGGTACTAACCTTTGACGTATTATTACCACTGCTATCATGCCCAACCTCAATTCTACTGCTCTTTATTATTGGTACAGTTGCACTATTATTACTACTATTAATTCGCACGAATCTTGCTATTATCAGCCAGAGTAGTATTGCAGCAGGAAGAATAGCCAGAAACGTCGCCTGCCAGCCAAAGTTTTGGATTATGGCCGCACCACCGACCAGACCTACAACCGCCCCGCCCGAAAATGTCGAAGTGAATATAGTTTGGCCTATTGCAAGCTTTCTCTCAGGAAGGATCCCTCTAATGATACCAAAAGCAATGGGGAACATTGCCATTCCAACGCCCTGTAATACCCTTGCAACAAGCATGAATTCGATGTTGGTGGCAAATCGTCCTGCCATAATACCTGCTGCATAGACTGCCATTATTATAAGCAATATCTTTTTCTTGCCGTAGATGTCAGATAGCTTTCCTCCAATCGGTGTCATGACAGCCGCTGCAATTATGTAAGCTGAAAGCAACCAAGATGATGTGCTGTATGAAATATTGAAGCTGTGAATGAAATCCGGAATGGCTGGCAATATCATCGTCTCGTCAAACATAACAATCAATCCCAAGCAGCTCAGGATAATCACTATGTTCCATCCTGAGCTATCAGTATTATTGTCTTCTTTCTCTAAACTAGACATTTTTTTCATCAATTCTATATGATTGTACACTTCTTCTTTTTCTGAAGCCAATCTCATCAGTCAATCGTATTGAATCCTAAAGAGATTATCATATCACAACACCTTATTATATTCAATGGAAAGATAATCAATTCAGATTATGGTTAAATAGCATATGAAGGTCTAGGCTCATCTGTTAGTTTTCTGTCAATGAGCAAACTGCTGCACCATAGCATCATGGTTGTTTTTGGGTAGTCGCAATAAAAAGAGCTGAAGGTGACTTGTTTTCTCCTGCTTCGTTTCCATATCATTTGATTTATTCATTGCGTTGCAGTATTCTAACTGTAGCTAATAAATACATAAGAGATCAAAAGTATAGTGCAATTCGTCAAATATAAAAAGAAGAACGATCAGCTTGCAAACTATGTTATTAATCACAAAGCTACCAAAGTGCCTCTAAAAAGTCAAAAAGCAAGATATTTTGTAAATAACATCCTCATATCTTAATTATATGATGAGATGTAAAGATCGTGTTGTATTACTATCAATGGTATCATCATTATATGAAACCAATATTTTAAATCAACCTAGAGAATGGAAAAGATTGCTAAGTACCATTCAGTCAACCCTTATCTGGTTGTAAGAAATGCAGGTAGAGCAATAGAATTTTATAAGAAAGCATTTGGTGCTGAGGAGCGTGAGGAATAATAAGAGAAGGAAATGGAGATGGTATGAGGAATTAAGAGAACAAAGAGCAAGAGACATGGAAACTGAAATGCTTTGATGCTAAGAGACTGGATTTATTGTACATGTGAGGACCCAGGCTGATAAGCAGCTGAAATGATTAAGACCCTCGGCGTAGAAATTATAATAGTGTATTATCAAATATATTACACATTTGCAATACTATATTGGCTGCTCTGGATGGAGTTACTCGGCTTGGCAAGGTCCATTCTATCCTGCAAATATTGATAAATCTTCCGATTGGCTACGCTATTATGCTTCAGTTTTTGATTACGTAGAGATTGATTCTTCTTTTTACAGGATGCCCAATAGCTTTATGGTCAAAAATTGGTTCAAGAAAACGCCTGAACATTTTAGATTTACAGCCAAGTTCCCAAAGGTCATTACACATGATAAACGTCTGAAAAACATAAGCAAAGAATTGGAGTATTTCCATAAAGCTATATTACCACTTAAAGATAAGACTCTTGCATTACTTGTACAAATGCCACCATCATTAAAGATAAGCGAAGGAATAGAGAATATGAGACAACATCTAGTACCTCAGTTAGATAGTAGTAATTTTAGGTATGCGGTAGAGGTTAGAGATAGATCATGGTTTCAAGATTTAGCGTATAACTTTTTTGCTGATAATAATATTTGTATGGTATGGAGCCAACTTGCAGAATTAAGAACACCTCCAATAGCTACTACGGATTTTCTGTATATTAGATTCATTGGTGATAGGAGCATTAATGAGAATGACTTTGGGAAAATACAGAAGGATAGAATTACGGAAATGAAGAAGTGGTGCAGTAAACTCAAAAGAGTCATCAAGGAAGAAGAAGTGGGAGGAGGAAGACAAGGAAGAAGTAAGAGCATCAGTTTAGCAATAGTATCAGCAAATAACCATTACGCTGGTTTTGGACCAGAAACTGCTAATACATTCAGAAAGATGATAGGTTTACCAGAAGTTAAATGGGGAAACAAAAATAAAAATGAAGAGAAGCACAAGTCCCATTTAATCAATGACAATAAATTTTCAAGGCAAAGTACCATTTCAGATTTTATAAAATGAAATTGTTGGTCTAATTCTTTCAAATTACAATATATACACTTGTATCATACACAAGCTCTCTCATTCCATCAAGACGATCATTTTGAAATATTATCATAAAATGGGTTTGGTAGGTTTTATGCATTATACATCATATTATATATTATATATTGTATCTCTGTGTAATCCCGTTTTGTAGCTATTATTTGCTATGCAACTTGTCTTGAAAACCGCACAATTTTTAATATCCATTCTTTCAAAGGTTAATATGGTAAAAACCGTTTCAAGTCAGGTTTTAAACACAGGCGAAAAATCACCAGACTTTAAATTAAGAGGAGTGGATAACAAAATATATTCTCTCAAAGACTTCGACAGCAGTAACTCATTGCTTGTAGTTTTTATATGTAACCACTGTCCTTATGTTAGGGCAAGAATTGGCGACATTGTCGATTTGCAATCTATGTTCAAAACATCTGAATTACAAGTAGTAGGTATCAATAGCAATGATCCTAATTATGAGGGAGAAGATTTCAATAATATGATAAAATTTGCAAGAGAATATAAATTAAATTTCCCGTATCTAATTGATGACACCCAACTGATTGCAAAGGCCTATGGGGCGGTATGCACGCCTGATCCTTTTCTTTTTGATCAAGAGCGCAGGTTAGTATTTCATGGTAGAATTAATGATGCTTTAGAGCCAGAAATGACTCCGAAAGTTTCCGTTATGGAAAATAACGTAAGAAAAGTTTTAAGAGGTGAAAAAATAGAAAAGGATTTTGATCCATCTATTGGCTGCTCAATAAAATGGAAAAATTAGCTGTATAGCTAGCTATCCGTATTGGTAGTTAATTCCTTTCTCTCCACGAGGATGCCGCCATTCAGTTTCTTTTGCACAAGTCCCACATTCGATGCATCCCTCATGCTGAAGCGTGACATCATCATCTTTTTCTAAGCTGTAGCACTTAGTTGGACACAGTGTAACCATCTTTTTCATAAATTCACTTTTTGGATTTAAAACTTTGATATGTGAAAGGTTATCATCATCATACTTTAATTTTGCTATACGTTGTGCAATTGTTGGAATTGTAAGATTATATTTTGATGCAACTCGCGTACCTGATTTTTCAGCAATTTCGATTGGCACTTGAACATATGTATCTACGGACTCGACGATAGGTAAAAGACGATCATATCCTAAGATATTTGCAAATCCTACTGCAAGACCCCTCAGCGTTCCACTTGTCATTAGTCTGAAAACCATGCCATATCTTGCACCTACAATATCCTTTGGAACATCTTTTGCAGCATCAAGAAAGATCTTAAGATAGTTTTTGTCAATTTCCTTCATATCTCTTGTGTAAGGGCTATCATCTATCAATTGTGTATAAAATTCCCCTAAATAATTATGAGTAAAATTGTTTCTATCAATGGATCTTGCAACTGCATTGGCAGCCCTTACCGCATCATCAATTCCTACGTTAAGCCCTTCAATTCTTGGACCAACGAAAATACCTCTACCAGCTGCATCACCTATAAATAAAATATTATCATGATAAGGTTTTTTCATTCTACATCGTTTTCCATCTGGAACTAATTTTGCACTGTATTCCAGCTCAACGTAATCATTTACAAACTTTGTTTTATACTTATCAATTAGATCTTGACGAATAGAATCGATCCTTGCTTTAATCTCTGCGTCTGATTTGTACTTGCCACTTTCAATAAGTTTTGACCTGCTAGATGGAGAATAATATGTATAGCGTAGCTCATTCCATGTATTGATTAGTTTGCTTACAGCAAAACGTATTCTCAGTTGTTCTTCTTTTGGGAGATTCTTATCAATATCTTCTTTTATTGCAACTTC
>JBKOWU010000249.1:0-4191 GCA_046724555.1 Thermoproteota archaeon
AAAAGCCATTTTTGAAGCTCGCTATTTACTCTCTGATTCACTCAATGAGAAATAACCCAGACAAGTATGCTTCTTTAATATATCATAATAATGACAATCAAAGTAAAGGTGACTTCAATCTATCTGAGACGAAATGGAGCAGAAATGTAATATTAACACCACCGCCATATGATGAATATATAATTGAGGATTGCAAGACCGTTGTCTTAGAGGAAGCAGAAAAGCTTTACAACATTCTAACAGATCAACTTCTTTGTGACGTTATAAATGAAAATGTTGCTAAACAATCTGCAGAAACTATGCCATCCTCACTTCCTGCATTAACATTTGAGGAAAGAGGAGCTAATGATGATAAGCAAATCTAAGAATAATGACCAAGCAGAACACAAAGAGTTAGATGAAGAGGAATATCAAACTGACCAACAATATGAACAAGACAGGCTAACTGACGATAATGCATATAGTGAATATTTTCAAGATGATGAGAATAAGGACGATAGGTTCACGGATGGTTATAACGAAGATTTCAAAGATTAGTTAATAGATATATTCTTATGTATCTAATGTCCATTGAAGTCTTACATTCTAATTCATTTAATAAAGAAACTGCCTTGTATTGTAACTCTTATTTTTATTAATTAGAGCTTCTTCTACTTCCTCCTTTCCCCATCTTATTATAGTATTGATGTATTCTGGATAAATTGGCAAAAGTTTTTCATCACCTTGTCCCCATCGCTTGTACATACTAAACTTCTTTTCTCCTTCTATATGTACTCCAAGTACTTTTCTATTCTCAAAATCCATAAGATGATAACTTACCACTTTTTCTTCAGGAGTAAGAGAACCGTTTCTTGAAACATACTTGAATCTAATAATTATTGCTCCTTGACTCATTACATCGATGATGTGGTCAAATGGATTACCAAGAGGATATTCATCTGCTATCAAAGGATCTGATTTTACAGTCTCTATGTCATGGTACATCTTTGAATACACAGCTAATTCGTTTATGTCCGTGTAGATTGCTTCTTTTTGATTAGCAGTTAGATTTGATACAATTAGGTTATTATTATTGTCGTAGTTGATATCATTCCCATTATTATTCCTGAAATAAAGATATCTTTGAAGAGTCTGAACTATTTGGTTTACTATCGGAGGATATTGAATCTTGTCTAATTCATCCTGCGGTGTATACTGTTGTTCGGGTTTACCAGCATTTATAAAGTTCTCAGCCAGCTCACCTGGTACAGCCAAAGCCCTACACAACCTTGGTATATCCAATATTTGCCTATATTTTTGCAAATAATATTGAAGTGATGTGCTTAATTTGAATTTGGATTCGCTTATTGTACTGGATATGACATTCAGTTCATCTAAGGTTCTAAACCGATAGCTGGTATTTGGATCAAAAGAATATAGTTTCATAGCTTTTTGTAGTATGCATATAAATTAATGCAATTTACTCATATATCTATTATTATTATTATTATTATCCATGTTTTCCTGCATGTCTAATAATTAGCGTAAACATCGGTGATAGGTATAGAAGCACTAAAGATGCAGAAGTTGAGGCTGGCATTCATATTGTACGTATAAACCATATCTTATCTAATCATTACTTCATTGTATGGTCCTAGTAGTCAAGTAGTAGACTGTACATTACACAAGCCAGTTCAGTTTTGTATTAGTAAACCATACCAGCAGCTTTACTCACCTCAGAAACGTTCTGATATTGTCTATCTTCTATATTTATGAGCTTGGATATAAATTCACCATCAGAATTTCTTTGCTGTACAATAGCTTGTGACGCCAATCTTGATGAACTTGGAGGATGGAAACAAAAAAGTTCTTGCAGCTCATATTTATGGTGATGAAGAAATAAGATTATGGAAAAGATGGGGAGATGGGTATGGTACACTCTATGATATTAAGGGAAATAAGAGTAGTGTGTATATGGAAGTAAGTCCGTTCTCAAATTCAGTTGCAGTTATATGATCTAGACACGTATTTCAACAGGACAGCTTTACTAGTGCAATAGTATTCGCTATAGGTTTGACACAGCTGATTGTGCCTTGATATTCAAAAGTTCATTTTTATATTTATTGGTGGACAGAAAACTCAAAGAGTTCAATAACATGCAAATGATTCAGATAGGAACCCATCATACTTTTCATGGCAAAACAATTGCATGGGGAGAGAAATTACTAGTAATTCCTATTGAGGATTATAGAAAGAATCCCGTTTCTCTTACCTTGACGCCTTACCTACATGCTGCTTCAAATATTATCAATAGCTGGTTAAGCAGATGTGTGGAATTAAGACAATTAGATCAGAACTTTGATTATACAGTAAGATATGCTTTAAAGTACTCGCAGAGAATGGGAATAGACCACTGAAGCTTGAGACTTTGCGGTTGAAAAATAAACCACTCTATAATGTACTTCAATAGACTTTTAATGCGTAAATCAAGTGGGATATAATTAAACATGCGTCAAGGCATGCTTTATCAGCAAACATATGTAAGGGTATCCAGTTAGCTCTAGTTATACGGGATACGCTGGGTTGGAGTTGGGGTAAGTAGGGATAACCGCCACTACATGATATAGAACCATGAAAATGGATACATATATGACTTCAATATTTTCTATCTTACTTCTTTTTGTAATGCCTAGTAAAACTATCATAACAGGTATCATCATGTACTTTGAATTATTCGTCTTTTCTCATCTCTTCTGACATACTATTGTAATCGTATATAAACTGGTCAATTGATGCTTGTACGATGACCTTCATAGCTACTTTATGTGGATTCAATCACCAATATTTAGTCAATTAAAACGGTACCCATTTCATTTTATCATCTGGATCAACCAGATGACGACAATTATCACATAGCTGTAGTGATGTTATTTCTGTTATTTGTATAGAGCCTGTGGCTATATGCCTACGTGAAAAACCGCATCTGGAAACAGTTTTTTCTCGCTTTTTTGTGCTTATTTGGTATATACAGTATTAGCTCCGTTAGTGATTATAAAGCATTGACTAAGAAGATCAAGTAATAGTTTGCTTATATTATCTGATGGTGGAAAAAACAAAAGACAAAACTAGTAGTAAATATCCTAAGATAATTGTGCCTTACATTAGAAGAACAACAAGAATGTGAAGATCCACAAGTGAGAAATTCGAGGGGAGCAGAATACGCTAATACATGCCTTAAAAACTCAGTTAAGAATTGCTACAAGTCGCTAAGCTTTGATACTTTGAAGCCGGGGTAGTTATTCTACATATCTCTAGACATTTTGCGAGCAGTTTTCATTTGCTCGTTCTTTAAATCAATGGTTTGTTCTGGCACAGATCTAGGTTCTTCTCCTATCTGTCCACTAGTCGAGTCATTTAACGCTTGGTCATGTTTTAAAGATACATGAATGCATAATACATTTGATTTATTTCTAAAAATTCGTGCTAAAGATTTGAACGACATTAGAGATATAATAGAGAACAAAATCGGTAGGTTGCCTACCATTTTAAAGACAGAATCAATGACTATTTTGAAAACTAAAAAGGAAGAGCAAATGGTTTCTTTGAAAAAGGATGGCCCAGACAATGGTAACAGGGTTATTTATGTTAAAGAATTGAAAAGCCATACTATAATACATGAACACACTTGTTGGAATTGAAATGAACGTGCATAGTAGGACCTATATACAGTATTCCATGGATGACGGTATATCTGACATTGTCCAATTACAGTCTTCATCTTATGATAAGTTTAACTGCTATAGGTATTGATTAGAATCAGATTGAAAAAGAATGCTAAAACCAACAACATAGACACATTGCTAAAGCTATATCAAATATATGATGATCATAGAGATGCTAGATTATGGTTTCTTGAAGGACTGGATGCAAGCAACTACGATGAATATAGAGAAAAATATTATGGCGCTTCTATGGAACGCTCTAACTTCATAGCAGTATGTGGTTTTTTTGAATTATCGGGTGTTCTTGTACAACATGGACTGATAGATCAAGACCTGTATTTCGATATATTCAATCCTACTCCTTTTTGGAATAAAGCCAAACCAATAATAGAAGGAATGAGAATCGATAGACCTTATATCTACGAAAATTTTGAGTCATTAAATAGTAAGAGACTAAGTTGGAAAAAAGAGAGGAGTATCAAAAGAAAAA
>JBKOWU010000103.1:0-2680 GCA_046724555.1 Thermoproteota archaeon
TATAGACAAAGGCCTATTAATATAAACAGAAAAGTAGTATTACCTTTATCTACCAGCGACGGTGAAAAAGTAGTTGGAACGGCAGTATATGAGGATGGTGTAGTTACTTTGAGAATTCCAATTCCAAAATCAAGCTATATACCCATAACATGACATTATACTGCGGAGATTTATGACCTGAAGTAACGTCTAAGACTATACTTGTGACTTCCTATATTTGCGCTATATCAACAACTAAAATAAGGGAAGAATTTGTGAGCAAAAATCAAGAAGAAGAAAAGCCATCATCGACATCCTCATTAGAGGCAACAATAATAACAAAGCCTGCGAAAACAGACCATCCTATAAATGAGCTAATAGCAAAAAGATGGAGCGCTAGAGCATTTTCTACCCATCCTGTAGAAAGGTTAAAGTTATTGTCGATTTTAGAAGCTGCTAGATGGGCTCCATCTTCACGCAATGAGCAGCCTTGGCGTTATATTGTATTTACAAATGATAATCCTGAGAAGCTAAAGAAAGCACAATCAGTTCTAAAAGATATGAACAATTATGCGAAGAGAGCACCAGTTCTAATTTGTGCTATAACGAAGAAAACGTATTCAGACAATGGAAATTATAATAGACTTCATTTTCATGATTTAGGAGCGGCAAATGAAAATATGTTTCTTGAAGCCTTTAATCAAGGGTTAATAATGCATGAAATGGGTGGCTTTGAAGTACAGAAAGCTAGGGAGGTTTTCAATATACCAGAAGACTTTGAAGCAGGCATTATGATTGCTATAGGTTATCAGGATGTTCACCAAGTATTACCAGAAAGTTTAAGACAAAAAGCACACTTACCAAGAGAGAGAAGACCTCTCTCAGAATTTGCATTTTTAGAAGAGTTAGGAAATGGTATAATATGATAATATATACCCATATATCTTTTTTATAATACGAAATGAAACTGAATCACAATATGATGGATATGATATATATGATGTCTTTTAGGTAATATAGTTAAAGGTTTAGGACCACCCGTAGATTTAGCTAGACATTTGTCTTATCTGTTTAGATATCATTTATATCAAATACATCAGATAGCATTTCTAGAACAAGGGCCTTTCATCAACCAATTGAAGCATTTGTCCGTGTTCAGATAGATAGCCATTTCTCTTTAATATATAATATACGCTCTATTATAACGACTGTGGCTTGAATGAATAATTACGCAGGTTGATATAACATTCAATATAATGGATAGGTAGTAAATTGACGTGCAAGGGAATATGTTTACGTCATAAAGCCTCTGGTCGTTACGCTAATGGAAATAAACGATGTCATCAATGTACAATAGCAGTTTTGAATAATCATGAGCTAAGCCTAGCTTGAATACTTAAACTGCAAATGCTTGTCTATAATGACATCTAGAATCTTTACAATTACTCATACTGCTGTGTCATGTCTAATGCAATCTGCAACTAATAGAACAACTCGATATAATTATTAATCCATATTGCATGATCCAAACTGTAATATGGTTAGTAGGAAGGGTGGCCGTTTTATGTTCCATGTAAAAAAGAGAATGATTTCTTTAGCAGTCTTGGGCATACTTTTATTGAGTATTACGACCATGACTACAGTTCTTGATAGTAACTCTAATACTGCTTTAGCTCAATCTACCTCATCAATACCAAGTTCCAATGATATAGGTGGAAGCAATAATACTGTTGCCAACCAAAAATCAGAGCAGCAAGGAAAACAATTACAAGAACAGCAAAATCGATTACCTTCGTCATCATCCCCTTCTTCTTCTTCTACTTCTACACAACAGCAGCCAAAGATTCGTGAATATACGCTTATAGCAGAAAATACTACACTTGAAATTGCTCCCGGACTTCGCGTTGATGCTTGGACTTATAATGATACTGTTCCGGGACCAACTATAACAGCTACCGAAGGTGAAAGGGTAATAATTCATTTTATTAACAAAACACCGCTTCCTCATACAGTTCATTTGCATGGGGACCATCCTAGCCAAGAAGATGGTGTATTTGAGCAAGTAGGACCAAATGCAACATATACTTATGATTTTATAGCACAACCAGCTGGTGCATTAGCATATCATTGCCATGTCCCGCCAGTAATGCAGCATGTAAGAATGGGTTTGTATGGTGCCTTTATAGTATATCCTAAAACTCCATTACCTCCTGCAAGGGAATATGTATTTGTTAATGGAGAGTATGATACCCAAAACCAATTAAATCCACTTCCAGAGTACTACTTTTTCAACGGTTATACGGAACTATATCAACTACATCCACTTCCTGCCATGACTAATGAAACCGTAAGAATATACCTGATAAATCTGGGTCTATCTCCAGCCTATGGTATACACATTCATGGAAGCTTGTTCAAAGTTTATCCTTCTGGAATACTGGAGAATCCTACATTCAAAGTACAATCATGGGAACTGGCATCTGGAAATACTGCAATATTGGAGACAAAATGGCCATGGCCTGGTAAGTTTACATTCCATTACCATGGGATACCTGAGGAGAGAGGAGCAATGGGATACTTTAATGTAACAAATCCTCCTGCTAATGCAGTAGACGGAAAGAATATAGCTATTACAAAGTCTATAAACATGAATGACTGGCAAATGAACCTAACTAAGAGCTTACAGAAAGCAGACCCTCAT
>JBKOWU010000117.1:0-4673 GCA_046724555.1 Thermoproteota archaeon
AAGTACAGTAGATGCTGCTAAACAAGCATATAAAATGGCTAATATAACTCCAAAAGATATTGATTTTGCTGAAGTCCATGACTGCTTTACTATTGCAGAAATAATTGATATAGAAGATCTGGGCTTCTTTCCAAAAGGAACTGCTGCCCGTGCAATAAGAGAAGGTGCAACCTCAAGAAATGGTGAAATACCAATCAACCCTTCTGGCGGGTTAAAATCTAAGGGTCATCCTATCGGAGCAACAGGCATAGGTCAGGTGGTAGAGGTCTTCGAACAATTTACTGGCAAAACTGGAGAGAGAGAAATTAAAGATGCAGAATATGCTCTTACACAAAACTTTGGCGCTACTGGTGCCAGCTGTGCAGTACATATCTTCAGCAAGGTGGAGTAAAGAAGCGTTGTCAGAGACAAAACAGCGCGTGGAGGCACTCAGCAGACGTGAGAAATTTATCCAATCTGCTAACAAAGGAAGGATGCTGTTCAATAAGTGCCTGAAATGTGGACATCTTATGCTTGAGACAGTGTATTTCTGTGAAAATTGTTTTGGTAACAAATTCGAAGATGTAGAGCTAAATGGAATAGGTAGGACTGTAACGTATACAATTCAAGCTGTTGCACCGGCAGGATTTGAAGATCTGGAGTCGTATGCCTGGGTTGTTTTTGAGGTGGATGATGCTCGAATTAGGGTATCAGGATTTCTCACAGGAGTAAAGTCACCGAAAGATCTTCCTATTGGGGCAAAGGTTAAAGTATCTGGCTTTGATCCAAAGCATGGTCTATCTTTGCAGAAAATCTAATTTATATTTGCTTTGCAGGAATTATATTATTTGTAAAACAATATCGAGAGCATTTTTATTATTCTAGCTGTTGTTATATTTCTTTAAATATGTCCATATCGTCTGTAGATGTAGTATGTAAGAAGTGCAAGTCGACTTTCTTTACAATGCACACAATAAAATCTATCAAAGACATTATACGCTCTACTAATGAAGGAAGATGCAATATATGTGGGACTGTACTGAATCCAAGTGATTTTACGGTTACAGTAGAAAAGCGATATTGAAATTCACAATGTGCATCAAGTAAATAGTATTTTACAATATATACTGGACAGTGATTATTGCAGTCTTGTTATTTCTTGATAAACTTTAATTACATATCGCGTCAAAAACTGGCGGAGTTATTATGAATAAAGCTAATAGAACACAGTCTTCATCGGATTGCCTATGCTAGTTGGAATTTTGCAGCTTAGCTTTATAGTAGCTTTTTGTGCATCATGTTTAACATTACCCTTAACATTTGCTTAATTGAAATTCCTTAGAAATGGACAAGCATCATCAGCAACATCAGTTCAAGGATGATATTGCAAACGCCAGTATAGTGGTAAATAACCAGCTTACTAAATTGAAGATGCTTGATAAGAAGTTTACAGCAATGGATAAGAATTTACGTTATCAAATAGCAGCAAATATAAAATCGGGCAATAATGAGCGTGCAAAAGCCATTGCAAATGAACTAGCGAATATTAGACATGTTCAGAAAACAACTCAGAACACGAGCCTTGCACTGGAGGTATTGGTAATTCGTTTCAGTACAATTAATGAATTTGCAGCGATCTTAGAAACCATCAATCCAACCATTGAAACAATCAAGGGTATTCAAAAAGATATTTCAACTGCTGTTCCAAACGCTAATGAAGTGTTATCACAAATGACAACTATGACATCTGATCTATTGATCAATTCCAACATCATCAAATCAGAACCCAACACAGTTATGTTATCTAGTACTGTGGATAAGGAGGCCATCTCAGTATTAAATGAGGTAGAAGGAATACTGGAAGACGAAGCAAAAGCAAAGCTACCCGAAGTCCCAACTACCATTTATGGAACCAAAATAAATAAAGATACAGAGGAACATATAATAGACAACCGAATTATGATTGAAGGTTAAGCGTGCCAGTATGCCGAGTAGCTTGTAGTATAGAGCATACTACATCAATAGTTAAAAAATATATACAAAGTAGTTTTAATCAGCTCGTCTGAATATGGGGTCAAATGGAACAGTTGAGTAATGATTATTTATCTCAAGCGGAACCTCGGCAAGATGGAATAGAGTCTAGGCGTGGGGGTATCCTAGAATCTGCCTCGAGGCGAGTGAGGATGATTTTTTCTGTCATGGCCAGTCCTAATAGAATTGATATTCTTCGTATATTGAATTCCAAAGGACCACTTACGTATTCTGAACTGAAATCTCTCGCAGGATTCAAGTCCAAAAAAGAATCAGGCAAATTCGCATATCATTTAAGAAAACTTCTTAGGCAATCGCTAGTCGCCCTTAACAAGGGAGAGCGTCGTTATACAATCACAAATCTGGGAAAGCTAGTTCTGAGTCTAGCAAGACAGATAGAAGAAAGATCAATAATTGAAAGCGGCAAAATGTATGTTAGAACAAGTAAACATTCAATTGAAGAATTCAGCTCCTTGAAAATAATACAATCATTGGTACGAGAAGGAAATATGCCACTTGAACAGGCAAATAAAATTACAGAAGAGGTTGAAAACAAAATTTACAAATTTCAAACAGCATATCTTACTTCATCTTTAATTAGAGAAACCGTTAATTCTGTTCTGATAGAACATGGTTATGAGGAATATAGAAATAAAATGGCAAGATTAGGAATGCCTGCATCAGATATTGCAGATCTATTAAACGATGCAGACAGAGCCAAGAATGGAGTTGATAGTATATTGCTAAAAGCCTCACATTCTATATTCTCGGAATATCTTGTGATCAATACGCTAACTAAGGATATCGCAGATATGCACTTAGCTGGAGAAATAAATATCTCTAATAGTGGTACTTGGGGCCTGATCCCTGACACAATTTTTCTAGATGTCTCCGATCTTGCTGATACTGGGCTAAATCTTAAGAACAAGTTTTTGAATGTATCAAGGCTAACTACGCTAAAGAATGAAGATGACTTTATGACCGTTTTGCCCATCTTAATTTCTCTTTTGAGCAGAGAAGCCTCTATAGAAATTGTATTAGACGGGGTAATCCAATTACTCCTCAAGTATACTCAAGACCCATCTAAAATCGAGTCGCAATTTGCTAGGGCACTCTTAGGATCTTCCACAGCCCCCTCATATTCGTTATCTGGTCTTCCAATTACTACTTTACGTCTTCCTGCGTATGAGATTGATAGTAAACTTGTCAGTGCACTATTAAATGGTTACAGAAGATATGCAGAGTCTACACCCATTCCGAGGATAGGGATATCATTAAATTACAATAGAAATGGCATTAGCCCTGCAGACCATTCAGAGCATATTGCTACAACATTACTCGCAGGTGGTATTATTTCAGTTTCACAAAATGGATCAAGAGGTAGCAATGGTATACGCAAAACTGTGGACCACAAGGACATCAATACTATTATGGGATTACAATCATTATCAATTAATCTTCCAAGACTTGCATATCAGTCAAATAAAGACGAAACCTATTTTCGCGCGAGACTTGCTCTAATGATCAAGCCTGCGTTAGCAGCAATGTCAATAAGAAAGAAAAGTATTACCGATCTTATAAGAAAGAGAATGATCCCAACGCTCTCAAGCAATACTCTGTTTATGCAGACCATGCCAACTAATATTTTAATCAATCTTACTGGGCTGAAAGAATCAGTATATGATATCATGGGGTATAGTAGTGAGAATAATGGGGCGGAGATTTTCCAAAAAGTATTGAAGACTGCTGCAGATGTAGTTGCAGAACAAGGAAGACGCCTTGGAGAAGATCATGCAGGAATTGCCATGATGTTTGATGACAGCGCACAGAGATTCGTAGAACTTGATTCAGACAAATACGGTAAGACTTCTTTATTATCAAATCAACAAAATGATAAACCTGCGTATTCTCAAGGGCTGACATTAAATGCTAAGGATTTGTTATCATCAGAAGAAACGGCTGTACATATGGTTAATGAATGCAAATCACTTGATAATCTGTTGAATGGGGGGATATCGGTGACACTAGATGTAAGCGATCTTAATTCTTCTATCGTTGATATAAAAAATGCAATTAAATGTGTATCCGATCTAAACTTTTTCCACCCTCGCATAAGACTTTTGATATGTGGTGCATGTGGCAAGAAATCAAAAGCACAGTTTACAGAAATTTGTGAATTCTGCAAATCTCCATATTTGAATAGCATTAATCTCTGAAAACGTCATGGGCATATGCTTGCCTAAAAGCCTGAAGGAGGAAATAGATGCCAGGCGTGGTGATATCCCCAGAAGCAAATACATCTCAAATATTCTGGAAGGACAACTGAACATGAAAAATGATGTGGTGAATCAACGGGCTCAGTCTGGGCCTCTACCGGGACAAAGTTCTGCTGATTCTCCACCTTTTCCACCTACGACACGTTCGGGAGTTGCTGCAAATGGATGATGATAATTATACATCGACTATATCTAAAGGTTCTTCTCCAGTAACTATAACTGTGAAGTGCGTTGCGCATCAGCTAAGCCTGAATTTTATAGCTGATTTTGAACAGGATTTTCCGGTTTTCCGGATTTTTCATGAGAGGCAAAAATCTATAGTTTACATCTCATGTAAAAAATGACAACTAAACAAATTAGTAAATACTAGTTTAAAAAGAAATGTAA
>JBKOWU010000159.1:0-3775 GCA_046724555.1 Thermoproteota archaeon
TATTGCACCACTAAAGACCATGGCACTACTGCCACTGCCATATGATCCAAAGCCTATTCTCTTACCTTCCAAATCAGTTCCCTTCTTGTATTCAAATTCAAGTAAACTTCTAAATCCCATATACATTGAAGCAGTGTATAGATTTCCGATTATGGTAGATGCTTCAAGTGAACTTGCTACCTTCTTTTCAAAAACTTCGTTATAGAAGGATGATCGTATAAAAGCTCGTCTGAACTTTTCATCAGCTTGCATAAACTCAGTATCAGCAAGAATTGACTCAATAGTGCCTCTCGGATCTTTTGGCAATGGTTCTTCCATTCCAACTTCTTTTATAACTTGTTTCCAGCGGGGGAGATGGCGCCATTCATGTCTTAATAAATATGCTAATGCCTTTTCACCCATTTTTCTATATGGAAGATGAACACAGAACAAATCAATATAATCGGTAACAGATTCTCCCTCACTAATTTGAACCAAACCTGTTTTGATTGCTTTTTCCTTATAGCTATCGAATGCTTTCTTTACTTGAATTAGGTATAGTAAGTTAGAATAGTTCCCATTAACAAGGGGAGTCTCTTTTCCAAACGGTCTATAAAAGTCATACTCATTCTTGATGATTGTGGAAGTAACTTTTTGATCAAATGCCAATAGTCTTGGATTCTCTTTAATCAACATGGCAACAGCTCCTGCACCCTGTGTGTATTCACCAGAAGAACCAATATCATATTTGGCAATATCACTTACAATTACAACAGCGGCCTTACCGTCATTTTCTTGAGCTCTAATCCAATTTGCATTATCATAGAGCGCATATGATCCACTTACACATGCAAATTTACACTCAATCCCACCTGCATGTTCAAAAGACTTTTCTCCATATACTTGTTCTAGCATACCTATGATAAATGAATTCAGTGCCTTAGCTTCGTCAAGGGCGGACTCTGTAGCAACATACATCCTTCCCACGTCTTGAGGACGCAGATCGTTTCTTTGCATTAATTTCATACATGCATTAGCAGCCATGCAAGCTGGGTCCTGATTAGTATCGGCTAAAGCCATCTTTTTTATACCTATTCCATACTCCAATTTCTGCGGAGCAATCCCTCTCGCATTAGCAAAGTCCTTATAGTCTACGTAAAGCTTCGGAACATATATTGCTAGATCATCAATACCTACTTGCATTTTACACAGGCTATGTATATAGCCATTTAAAGGTATTTCTGATCTAACTCAAATAATGTAATTTAATTAACAGTATTGGCGTAATAGCCTAAATATTATAACAAAGTCTACAGTAAATGATCTTTATCTACATAAATATTCTCAGAGAAATAGATGATTTTGTGCACTTGTGTGTATATTTTATAATTATACATAAATTTCGTGAAATATGCAGTCCTTAGATGTAAATGCATTACAGGCTGACTATTTTTATTCTCTGCATATGCATATAGAATATTATATTGTATATGAATATAGTAAGCAAATTGACTATACATTCCAGTTGTTATCAGTGATACCCCGATGATCTGATATATGTTATCTCTTTCTGCATTAATATAACCAACCCTTTTGATAGCAGAAATAATTTTATTTGTTGTTAGCTCGGTTGATCTGGCGCCTGTAGCATAGTATTCTTTACCAAGAAGGGTGCCACCAAAATCATCAGCACATACTTGGTGCCAATTGCGCTATCCCTATGCTATTTGTCAACCAAGACGATTAGATATGATCAATTAGGCCATAATAGATTATTCTTGCAATTACGATCATTTTCAATAATTGTAATCCTTCATACGGGATACATTCTCGATCCTTCTGATTGTATCTGAGTTCTATTGTTCAAAACTCCAAGAAATAAACGCAATAAATCCTCGTTTTTCTGCAATCGTGCTATTTTCATAATATGTCTTGCTTGCTATTCCACTGTTTCAATCATCCTATGCATCACTGTTGCAGATGATTTTGGACCTATTTTATGGATACACTCCATTATTAGAAGCTTTTCATCACTCTATTTTTAAAGGGCTGATCTGTGCCTTTGTACTATAGTCAAGAATTTCAGCATCTGCACTAGAATAGAATCAAGCCCTGCTGCTTTTAATCTGTGGAGGACCTCGTTTATACTATTTCAATTTTGCAATCATGTAAATTTCAGATGTAGAAAGCCCACGGACTCCTATTCGAGGGCATTTTGTATTTATGGTTTTTTAAAAGCTTCCTCATAATACTTGATTTTGAATTTGGATTATGGCTGCCTGAATTAAGACCTGTGTAATACCAAGTAATTCGCTAGCCTAAACTATATGTCGAAGAATCTCATTCAAAGATAGTGTATGACTCTTCATGTCTAGGTGGACTATAGAATGCGCAAAATTTGCAATAACAATAAGTGATACATATACTAGCAATTTTTAATATAATGTTTTTTAACAAATGTAATGGTATTTCCATAGAGGCTTCTTCGTTGTACATTCCCGGCAAGCCCTATAGGATATACATAATCAGACTTTATGAGCTTGATACATTCATTTAGCCCAAAATCCTGTCCGCATAGAGCACTATTTAGAATATCGCCAATGTCCGATTTACTGATTAGCTCCTACAAAGGGCTATTCGCAATACTAAAATAACTTCTGAAGTATTAATAATATTTATTTTCTTACAATTTAGCTGATATGTCAACACTTATTTTATATTGATATTCCACGTAAGATGGTTAATTTGCTAAAGAGTATTGTAAAGGCAACGCCATCTTTGGAAAAAGCACTTGCTGGCCAAGAATTATCATACTATGATGGGGTTCAGTTAATGAAGGAAGAAAACTTATTTTTGTTAGGTCTTGTAGCAGATAAGATTAGGAAGGACCGTACAGGAAATATTGTTACTTTTGTTTCTTCATATTATTTGAACTATACTAACGTTTGTGCAGCAAGTTGTCCATTATGCGCCTTTTATAGAAAAGGTAATGAATCTGATGCTTATACCCTAACTGTCGAACAGGTTGTAGCAAGGGCTAGATTGGGGGTAAAACAAATGGGGGCAACCGAAATTCATATAGTTGGAGGCTTTCATCCTAAACTAGATCTTAATTATTATGAGAATATGATTAAGGCGATAAAAAAGGAGTTTTCCAGCATTACAGTTAAAGCATTGACCCCTGCAGAGATTTTCTTTATTGCTCGAATAACAAGAAATTCTGTGAAAGAGGTATTACTTAGGTTAAAAGATGCCGGACTAGATTCTCTTCCAGGTGGGGGAGCAGAGCTTTTCCATCCAGAATCGCGAGATTTGATTGTAAGAGGAAAATGTTCTGGAGAAGAATGGCTTGATACCGCACGCTGTGCACATGATTTGGGATTAAAAAGCAATTGTACAATGCTTTTTGGCCATATCGAAAAACCTGAGCATATCGTAGATCACATCTTAAAAATAAGAGAACTTCATAAGAAAACAAAGGGCTTTACTACATTTATCCCTCTCAAGTTCAGTCTGGATAATACGGAACTAGAAAGGCGGAGCATGATCTCTAAAGAAAGCCCTTCAACATATGATCTGCGAGTTATTGCATTATCGAGACTATTGTTAGCGAATGTACTAGATAACATATCTGTATACTGGGTGGCATTAGGTAAGAAGCTTGCTCAGGTAGCATTATCATATGGCGGTAACGATATGGTTGGAACTGCGTTTTCTGAGGAAATCTTCAAGGCCGCAGGCAAAGAATCAGGAATATCTATTCAAGAGCTAGTTAACTTGATAAAAGAGATTAAAA
>JBKOWU010000342.1:0-2045 GCA_046724555.1 Thermoproteota archaeon
GATGTAGATGCAACCATGAAAACAATGGTTGGAGAACCATATGTACATCACGTCCCTATGATGACAGGTGGTATAGGATATGATAACGTGTATAACTTTTACAAGAATCACTTTGTTGGTAAGATGCCAGACGATACCAAAATCGAACGTATATCACGTACTGTAGGAAAAGACCAGGTTGTAGACGAGCTTATTTTAAAATTTACTCATACCAGAGAAATCGAATATATGATTCCTGGAATAGCACCAACAGGAAAATATGTAGAGGTACCACATGTGGTAGTAATGAAATTTGTAGGAAATAAAATAGCTCATGAGCATATTTATTGGGACCAGGCATCGGTTCTAGCTCAGATTGGACTTTTAGATGCTAGTACTCTTCCAGCAAAGGGTATCGAGTAATCAAGAAAGCTCCAAGAGCTAATGGCATAATACGAGAATGAAGCAAACCGTTACATATTGAATTACTGAAAATAGAAAATACATAAAGCTAACTTTCGCGTTTCCAACACCATAGCAAGCGTGGATATGCAACAATGTGAAAAGTTAAGCGAGAAGGAATGCAACAAATGAGCACAAAGATGCAACAACAGATTGAATGGCGTAGAGCTAAAGTCATGGAGTTGTTAAGCAAAGGCGAGAGCAATCAGTCAGAAATAGCGAGGGTATTGCATGTTGACAAATCTATTGTATGTAGAGATATAGCATATCTAAGATAGCAAGCAAAAGAGAACATCAAAAAATACATTGACGAGCGGCTACTAGAAGAATATGAAGAATGTCTTGTAGGATTAAATGCAATAACAAAAGAAGCATGGAATACAGCAGCTAATACAGAAGATAAAAGAGAAAAGATACAAGCTTAGTCATTAGCTTAAGAGTGCTATTCTATGAAGCTGGATTTACTTACCAATGCTATTGTGGTAGATGATGCTATCAGGTTTGTATCAACTAGATCAAATTATGATGAGAAGATAAAATCAGATGGTGATAAAGGTGATAAAGTAGAATCAGAAGAATCCGATTATGATGAAGACGAAGATCAGCTAGGAGAAGATCAGGAAGACCAAACAGGAGAAGCAAGCGAAGCAACAATAAACGAAGTTTTTTAATGAACAATCAAAGTATTTACAGGTGATATCGACTTAATTATTAAAATGCAGAATAAGCTTAATTGGAAACTGATGAGTCATTATTAATTCAACCACTTATCTCAATGGTACTTGTCACCAACCTCTGAACACTTTACAGAAAAATGTATGACTAGGTCTTGCTTACTTATTTTCAATGGTTGAAAGAGATAAGCAAAAAGACAAACAAGAAAATATTTCAGCATTGGGATTGAGTCCTTTCAAATCTGCTATCTTTAGGACGTTATGGATTGCAGTCCTCTTTTCATATGTTGGTGGGGCTATGTATGACGTAGGGGCGTCATGGCTAATGACTTCACTTGCTCCTAATCCCTTATTTGTTTCTCTTATCACAACTGCTACTACTCTACCAATTTTTCTATTTGCGTTACCATCCGGGATATTATCCGATATTTTTGATCGGCGTAGTATACTTCTTATCACGTGTGCATATATGTTTACAATTTCTACTCTGCTAGGAATCATTACCATTATTGGTCTGACTACCCCAACAATACTTTTGATACTTACTTTTGCACTAGGAGCAGGTACGACTATGATTAGGACTCCAATTATCCCCACCATGAGTGGACTGGTACCAAGATCAGAACTACCTGACGCTCTAACTCTTAGTGCCCTTGCTAGTAACATAGGCCGTGTAGTTGGCCCAACGATCAGTGGTTTTATTGTAGCTGCAATTGCGCCTTGGGCTTTATTTTTTCTTAATTCAGCTTCCTTTATTGGCATGATCATAGTCCTAAGCAGGTTGCCAACGAAGTCCAATGTCCAACAACAAAGCTCTCTACCCCCGGAGAATATAATCAGAGCTATTCGAGTTCAGATGCGGTATATACGCTATTCTCAAGCTGCACATGTATTAATTGTACGCGCGGGTTTGTTTACATTATGTAGTAG
>JBKOWU010000212.1:0-3416 GCA_046724555.1 Thermoproteota archaeon
CATAGAATCTATCTGAGAGAAGAATGTATCTAGTTAACGACCTTACTATCCTATATACCCATAATGACTCGGCTATATTTTTTGTATCGAAATAGGCAGCTATAAAGTAGGTAGGATCCTGTGCATTTTCATCAATGCCTGGAAATGGATTATCTAAATTCCTGTCAAAGCTGCTCAATAATGCACCTAAAGGCACCATCTGCTGTACGAAAAGTAGAGTGTCAGTGGTAGAATTTAGATCTCTTATTGACTTAGAAATTTTATCCAAATAGGCTCTGCTTTCAGAATCGCTAAGCTTAGATGTGGTTTCCATTATTTGATAATATGATTTCCGCAGTTAGCTCAAAATTATAAACATTACTGCACCATATCGAGCTGCATTAACTTCGATAATGTTATAGCTGGAGATTCTCTGCATATTGGATGTGAGATGACAACAGGCGATGCATAAAACTCTACTAGTTTGTGTCCATACTATATCCGAGAATGATCTTTAAATATTAAGCTAATCTTGCTAAAGATACACGTAAGAATACTAGAGGCTCAGGCTTGCTTATAATCATAGGAATCGTGGGATTAGTAGTGCGCTTAACCGTAGAAGTACGGTATGTCTCGCGATCTTGAAATGGTAAGATCAGGAGGGAGTAACGATGATTACATCTAATACAAATAAATAGCAAACCTTAAGGGTCACATATGATCGTTATAGGATATGTCAGATACACAATACAAGACAATAGCTCGAAAGTTTATTGAAGAAATATTTAATGCGCGGAAAACAGAGATGGCAAAGAACTTTGTTACTCCTGATATAATTTATCATGGGATGGCTGAAGAGGTTAAGAGTCTGGAAGAATTCAAAAAGTGGGTAGCCGAAGATCTCTCCGCATTTCCAGATATGAAGGTCACAATACTAGATGATTTTGGAGAACAAAACAAAATCGCCATTAGGTGGACCTTAAAAGCTACACATGAAAAGGACTTTGCTGATTTTCCTGCCACTCATAAGAAGTTTGAGACTCAAGGAGTCGATATCTTTCATTTTGATGGAGACAAAATCAAGGAGGCATGGACTTTATGTGATATGTCTGTATTGGCCCATTGATTATAGTTTTCGAAGTTACAAGAACTTTAGTAACTTCGAACATGTCAATCCAGAACTGACATTTTAGAATTAACTCACATAATATCATTACATTTTTTGCTACATGTATTATCATCATTGGATTAACAATATCAATCGATCCATTTTTGGCAAAATTATTTATATGTATCTGGAATGCTAGTGACTATTCTCAGCCTTATCTTTGTCTAGCATATCTCCCAAATAGAACAAGCTGAAGTGTTTGATGATTGTTATTCATGTATGAAAGCTGGGATTATGCAATCTTCGAAATATTCACAATCGGCCATGTTAATTGATTTTATGCGTGTAAAAGCGGAACCAAATTTGATAATATGAAAAGGTATAAGGATTTAAATCAACACAACCTAGTTAAAGAATTTTCGAACCGGTTCTTAAAATTTGGTGTTAAATGATTTAATTTCTACAGCTTGGCGGATCTTACAAAATTATAGTCAAAAGCTTATCGTTCCTCTAATAGTCGCAGACTAAAGCTTATATCTTTGATAACAAGTCCGCCTTGAGTTTTTGAAATTCTTCTTCCGTTATTATTCCTTGTTGTCTGAGCTCACCATACTTTTTTAATTTCTGAAAGTGGTCTTCCTGCTGTACTTGTGGTTGTTGTTTTTGTTGTTGTAGTGTTTCGATTTGTCTTTGCTGTGCTTCTATTTGTCGTTGTGCTTGATCCATTTGAGCATCGTATGCTCCTTGTTGTTCTTCCATCTCACGTCCCATACGGTGTCTGGCTATGCCTGCTCCTAAAGCTGCTGAAGCCCATCTACCTCTCATAATCTTCAAGAATTATAAGGAGTTAATATACTTTCTGAAAGGGAATTCTGCCCTATTAGCAATAGATCTGATGTAATCCTACTAGTTGCAATGAAAATTCACATCCTTATTTCGTCTGTGCCCGCAGGATTAGACCAATTTTTACATTCAATAAGAATCATCCACCATATGGTTTATCTTCAAGAAATGAAACTCTTGAAACTATCGGATGACCCGCTTTCTCAATATTGGCTCTTATAATAGTAGTAGTCTCTTGAAGAATATAGATATATGATTTCAATCTGTATGCTTTTCATTTTGGAGTTGTTCCCATGGTTTTGAAAAAAGGTCGAGCCATTTCTGATTCATTCTTTGCATATTCTGAAATTGTTGTTCGTATAATAAGCCAAATTTCTCGTAGCTGGCTATGGACTTATTATAAAGCTCATTTACTCGCTCAATGTTCTTAATAAACTCATTATACAAGTGGCTTATCTGTTCTAGATTTCTGATATAGTCTTGCTGTAGGCGGTTTATCGTCATAAAGTTTTTGATAAATTCATTATATATATCAAACCATGTCATATTGGAGTATATGTGGCTAGTTATACTTATAAATTGGGTCATAAGGAACGGAGCAGACTCCAATAGATAATATGGGAAAAAACATCGCCCTAAACTTAAACCTTTTTTACAAGATCGCGAACCGACACATCATCTGAGATTTGCACACAAGAATTTTGTTTTTTGGCACTTTTAGTGTGTATTGAATATAATTTTTAGTGGCGTTGCTATGCATCTATATCCAGTAGTAATATAATACATAACTAAACATGCCTTTTGATGCGCTATAGTTCAAGTCACACATCTGTATGACCTCATGCTTGACTGGTAGTCATTGCATGGATTGCTTATTCTCCCAGGATCATCTACTTTGGATTCTTTATACATGCAAATGCTACTTTCATTCATTCGTAGTTCAAACTATAGTCTTATGCATTGATATTCTTGGAATGGCTATTATGATAATGATGCTATTGATGACTTTTAATAAATGTTACAAAAGCTAAAATTTGTAATTCTACAAGCTAATCTTATAGAAATCTTCTAGTGAAACTAGTCGCTATTTAGTTAAATAGAACCAGGGCATTATACTTCACAAGTTGAGCGAAACAAGACAGGTTGGTTGGAGACGTTGGGCTGAAGTTGGACTAGGTATTATAGCTATCATATTATCGATTGTAGTCTTTGTGCGTCCATTTTCATCGATAGTATCAATCGTTTACATTCTAGGCATAATCTTAATTATTGTTGGGCTTGAGAAAATCATAAGTGGAATATTTGAAGGTAGCAAGTCACGCTGGGGTACTGTGGGGCTTGGAGCACTAGCGCTTATCTTTGGTATCATAGTTATGGCATTTCCTGCGAGTACCGCTATATTTGCAATAATCTTAGCAGGAGTTGGGTTATTGTTCGTTGGCATCTCACATGTTATATCTGGCCTAGGGGAAAAACAGCGTCATGG
>JBKOWU010000170.1:0-5038 GCA_046724555.1 Thermoproteota archaeon
TGACATAGTTGGGTTAATTCTAGAAGCAGCAAATGGTGGAGCTACCAAGACAAAAATAATGTACAAAGCATTTCTGTCATATGCACAGCTGAAAGAATATCTAACAGTTTTGTTACAAAATGATGTGTTAGAATATGAAGAAGGGAAACACAACTTTAGAACAACAGAAAAAGGTTTACGCCTATTGCAAATGTATAATCAATTTGACGAAATGATGTCTATCGCAAGTGTAAGAAGATAACGAAATATTTTTTCTTTTTCATGAATTGCATTCATGGTTTCTACTTGTTGGTGTGCAAGCCAACTATTATACATTGTATGATGTTATTGTGGATTTCTAAAAAAATTAAAGATTCTGTGTTATATTGACTAACCCAACTTTCCAGTGTCTATTTTTGCAAGTATCTGTTGGAATTTGATTTCCATTTCTTCTTGCTTCTTTGTCAAGGCTTCAACCTGCATATCTTTTTCATGTAACTTTCCCTTAATAACATACTCATTATCTTTTGCTTTTTTCTTTTAACTCTGTAACCTGTTTTTGAAGTATTATTTTATCCGCGTTGATTGTAAATCTTGAGCTCTAAGGTAATCGTCCAATACCTCCCTTTCTGTTGGTTTGTAATAACTTGTAGATATTCCAATATCATGACCCATAGTAATCTCAACGTTTATTGGTTTCATTACCTGCTCTGCTCTTGATTTGTAGAATTTGCGAAAACCATGGGCTGCCTTCCATTCATGACGCTTTTCGCCGTCCTTAAGTAGTTCACGAATCCCTTGTTCCCATAGTGCACGTTCTATTATTCTTCTAATACCAGTACTTTTAAATCTCTTTGGATTAGTTGCAAGACCCCATTTAGCACCATAGTTCATATTCGTTGTTTGCCATAAATCCCGCATTAACATGATTCCCCGGTTATTTTTTCTCCATAAGAAGCACGAAAATCCATCCACTCCTTTAACGCACTATATGCTTCAGCAGTAATGAAAGTATAATATTCTTCTATATCTCCAGCATAAACAATTAGCTTGGCACAAACAATTTTTTCTCTATTATCTTCAGTTACAGGAATCGCATGTTTCCATTGTAATAAATCCCATGCACCCAGTCGAATACCCGAAGAAACCATTGTGTAAACAATTGGCTTGATTCTCCGATCAGGATAATCAATTAGCTTACGAATTTCTTCTATGGTCGGTGCCCTATCATTTGATGCTTGTCTTCCTTTTGGTAAGCCTCTAGTTATCTTCTTCCATGGAATGTTCAGATCAGCACTATCGCAAAAGGTTTTAAATGATTTTACAAAATTCCTTAAAGTAGCAGCAGTTATCTCTTTATTCTCTACCCTTTCTTTCTGAAACTGCAAAAAACGTATTATACGATTTAATATCCAACTAGTGTCATTCTTCCCTATTTCTGCCAGTCGTTTAATCTTTTTTCAGTTTCTTTGACCTCAACTTCAAACTGGATAAAATCTAAGAACCTTCTTAATCTTTCTCTCATAATATTTTCGAGTTAGTTCAGATCTAATAGAGTATTTGAACATAGAGTACGGTCTTAGCTGTTGTTCTGGTTCTTGTCCTAGTGCCAGTGTACTTGTAGCGTTGATAGTAGTTGTCTTTGTATCAGAATTGATTTGCAACTTAATTGATATATTGATATGGGTCCTAATAAAGTGACAAGATTGACATGGGGCCAGTGGGATTTGAACCCACGACCGCCAGCGCCCCAGGCCTATACCTCTTTTATAGGAGATGGTATCCTAGACCAAGCTAGACGATAGCCCCTTTTAAGAGTCAGTAGGGTAACCTCTTTTAAATGTACAGTAATTTTTCAGAAAATGCGCAAAGAGATATGAATAGTGATTCATATGCTATTCACACAAGGCTTCAGTCGTAATATGCCGAACTAGTTTTACCATATAACAGAGATTACCATAGATAAGAAATGGTACTTTGGCGTATAAATCATATATTTAAATTTCTTTACGATATTATTGACTACTCGCGGAACTTATCACTAAATTCTACTAAATAACACTTCATTTTACTAATCGTATTTTGCATATCTTTCCATAAAGCCTCCCTCTGGCTGTTCTTTAATATTCTGTCCCGTGAAATGGAGAAATACATCATTTAATGTAGCAGTTTTATATTCCACTGATTCGGTATCGATCTGTTCTAAAATAATTGGAATGTTGTATTTAGCATTGTCGACAGATAAAGTAAAAAAAGTATCGTCGTTCACATATTCAATTTTACGTACAAATGTAAAGCGCTTTAGTGTTTCAATATTATCTGGATTGTTTTGTTTTGCTTTGAGTTTTATAATATCACTCCCAATCATAGATTTTAATTTTGAGGGTGTGTCCAATGCAATTATTTTTCCTTTATTTATAATTCCAATCCTATCACATAACATATCTGCCTCTTCCATATAATGTGTTGTTAATATTATAGTAATCTTTTCTTCCTTTACCAATTGTTGTATATACTTCCACATTGATTCTCTGCTACTTGGATCGAGGCCCAATGTTGGCTCATCGAGGAAAATTACCTTTGGTTTATGTATAAGGCCTCTTGCAATCTCTAACCTTCTGCGCATTCCACCAGAATATTTCTTGACTTGATCGTTCTTTCTTTCAGTCAGTCCTACCAGTTCCAATACCTCTGCTATACGATTTTCCCTAGTATGCCTAGGCACACCATATAATAAAGAACTAAGTTTTAAATTTTCATATCCTGTAAGCATATCATCACTGCTTGGAGCCTGAAATACAATACCTATACTAGTTCTTACTTTAGAGGACTCCTTTATAATATCATAACCATTTACAATAGCGGTACCAGAGGTAGGCTTAAGCAAGGTTGCGAGCATATGTATTATAGTTGTTTTACCAGCACCGTTTGAGCCCAGGAGTCCAAAAATTTCGTTTTCATGTATGTCAAGATTTAGTCCATCAACTGCGATCAAGTTCTCGTATCGTTTAACAAGGTTCCGAATTATTATCAATCAGTCTAATGGTTTGTGGGGAAATATTATGGTTATGTTAAGATGTAATAAACATATAAGATAGCAGTACAGATTGTAAGATAATGCAGTCAAAAGAAAAAATGTAAGAGAGATATTTACTTGCCTATTTTGAACATTTTTGTTCCGCATACAGAACAAATTCCCTGCGTTGCAGGCTTTCCATTTTTCATTGTGACTTTTTTCTCATCATTCATTGATCTTTTTGATTTGCATTTAACACAATATGCTTCCATGGGAATGCAAATAGTTAGGCAGAATAAAAAGAGCGGTGTATAAAATGATTGGCATAAAGCCTAGATTGACTTTGCCTAGAATAGCACAGGAGGATATCAAAAACTATATAAGTTGTATAAAGATTGCCTTAAAGCTTTACATTTATTAAATTATTAATACATAACTATCAATTCATTCACATATATCATATATTGATCAGCATATTCACTACAGAATAGTAGATTAAACAATCCTAATAATAATTTGAATGTAACATTTTTCTATATTATTAACTTTTAAATAGATCTTTTGAATAATCATTGCGACCTCATAACTTTCACATAGTAAATACTAAGATAATGACTAACAAGATTAATGCAAATTTGTTCACATGCGTATTGAAATTATCAAACAAATCTGAATATCCTACTTAATATATCCACATAGCACGTCCATGAGTATAACAATTGTAATTGATAATCAAATTTACAAGTGGGATCAGATGGAATTTTACATACTCTTCAGTATGCATCATTTAAAATAAGTATATGCGATATTTTCAGCATTAAGCATTATTAATATTTTTTAATATAGTGACAAATCATTAAACTAAAAAGCTACCGATGCTTTTTATGATGCATTATTATCATTGCCTTGCTGAGCTTCCTTCTTGACATGAATATTTTTTATATGATTTTTTAATTCACCCATGCTACCACCAGCATCAAGGTTACAAGATGGACATCTCCAAATTACTCCTACAATTCCCATTTATATCTAATGATGTCATAGCCTATAGTGATTATTATTTTTTCCTATAAGTAAAAGTTAAAGCGATTTAGTTGCAAAAGCGTATTGACTATCGTATGCGATATTTTAAATTAGGAAGAACTGGAAGATTGACATATTTAGATGAGTGCAAAAGATTTTTACGATAAAGTATTAAGGTTAATGAGGGAACATCATGACTGGTTCAATAAATCAATCCCACTTATTGCAAGTGAAAATATACCAAGCCCAGCGGTAAGGGAGGCAATATTATCTGACTTTGGAAATAGATACGCAGAAGGATGGCCAGGCGAGAGGGTTTACGCTGGTTGTACTTACATAGATCAGGTTGAGATAATTTGTAATGATTTAGCGAAAAAACTTTTTAGAGCAGAATTTGCCGATTGTAGAGCTACCTCAGGGGTAGTTGCAAATCTTGCAATTTATGCTGCTTTTTCAAATCCTGGCGATTACATGATGGCTGCCTCTATTCCTAGTGGTGGACATATTTCTCACGGAAAGAGAGAACACTTTGGCACTGCAGGTCTTGTACATGGATTGAATATAGAACACTATCCTTTTTCAAAGGAAGAGATGACAATAGAGATTGATGCCACAAAAAGAAGGATCGAAGAAATGATTCGTGATGGCAAGGCACCAAAGATAGCAATGTTTGGAGGAAGTTTATTCCTTTTTCCGCATCCAGTAAAAGAATTGTCTAATTTTATGCATGATCGTAACATCTATGTTAATTACGATGGAGCCCATGTCGCTGGGTTGATAGCTGGAGGAGAGTTTCAGGATCCATTAGGGGAAGGGGCAGATTCCATGACAATGAGCTCACATAAGACTCTGTGGGGACCACAGGGTGGAATTATTGTGTCATTGGAAAAACATGCAGATGCGATCAAAAAAGCGATTTTTCCAGGTAATACAAGTAGTCATCATTTACATCATGTTGCTGGAAAGGCTATTGCACTAGCTGAATCATTAGAATTTGGAAAGGAATATGCAAAGCAGGTG
>JBKOWU010000337.1:0-6300 GCA_046724555.1 Thermoproteota archaeon
GATATTTGTACCGCTTGGCTACCAGTTGATGAATATTGAGTACTACCAACATTGACTGACGCAGAAGTAATTTTATTGGCAGTGTTAGCATGAGTAACTATGATTTCAAATGGCGCTGTCTGACCTGGTTCTAAATCTTTAGGGTCGGTATAAGTAAAATCGGCTGCTACCACTACATTGCTGCTATTATAGAATGCTCCAGAAACTTTAACATATGTAGCTTTTTGATTTCCTTGGTTGGTTATTTCACCAATAACATGATAAGCACCTATTGTGTCTAGATGGCTGTCACCAATATTCAGTTTAAGTGATGCTGGCAGAGGCTCTGTTTTTTCTCCAGAAGCATATAGCTTGTAGCTGCTTACTTTTTGGCTTTGTCCTAAATCAGTTAAAATAATTTCGAAAGGTGATTTTTCTGCTGGTCTTAGCACATCTATGTCAGAATATGTAAAGTCGGTACCAACAACCTTTCCACCTTTATCATACAATGTTGCCACTATCTTCACATAATTCATCCAATCTGTCGGAGAGTTATTTTTTACTTCGCCAACAATGTGATATGCTCCAGTGTCATCTCTAAATGAAGATGAGCTGAGTACTGAAATCCCGCCAGTAGATGCTGATATAGTTGTTTGTGAATATCCGTATTGGAGTATAATAGACGATGTTGTCAAGACTATAGCCGAAAATACTAAAAATATAATAATATTTGGCTTAGCTCTTGATTTCATGATAGTTGAGAATGCAAACTGACAATTATAAAAGAATTATCTGCTTTGATGTGTTTTTTCTGATTATAGATATTATTACGATAGCTGCAGATTGGATCTGTTTCCATAAGATCTGCCTTCTTTATAACCTGGTATTCGAGTATCTCTTAGATAAGCATGAATAATATTATTATGATTGCTTATTCCTAACCTTATAATATATCCAGCACCACCATCAGTACCTACTTGATCATACTACTGAGCCCATGGTCGTCTTCTTCTTGGAAGTTCAATTAGATTCATCAACTGATAGCCATATTCAAGATTGTGTTTTACATGATTAATACCATGAGAAGTATCAAGTATGAATTTATTATCAAGAATATTCTCAATATAGCAGCTGAATAACACAAGCAACACCTTTCTTATGAAAGAGACATCGTTTGATGATATAATGAAATTGGTTAAAGCGTCTATAAAATAATGCACATATAATTCCCATAGTCAATTTGTTCCCACAAGTATCACACACATCACAATGCTGCGGACAATATATTGCCTGTCCATCACCCCTTCCTACATGATTAAATCGTGTGTTATTATTACAAATAGGCTTGACAGGAATGTTAACGAAATACATATGTAAAAAAATGATTTTCTGAAGTTAGAAAATCCAACTTTTCAATTGACCAAACAAACGATGATGGAACTAATTCCATTTACCAATTCTCTTTTTTGAATTGTTGACGGTTCTTGTAGTGGCATAAGTTATAAAGTTAAGTGGCATTGAAATTTCTGACGCTATGTTATTATCATACAATACAGCAGGTAGGCCATTGGCCTTGTTCTTCAGAGCAGAGATGTAATTGTCGATTATAAAATCCTCAGCATACTCACATAAGCTTCCTGTTAAAGTTATCCCGCCAAACAAACCGACGCACTTCCTGCCAAGTGAAAGCATCTGACCTGAACTAGAATAGATTAGCTCTTTCATCTGTTCCCCTTCAAACATACGGACGATATTTTTTGCTACAGACCGTGCTTGTCTCACAGCAAATTGAGCAAGCTGGGGTGCTATCTGTCCATCTGGAAGAGTAAATGCAGAGATATCACCTATCGCAAAAACATTTTCAAACCTTTTTACTCTGCTATATTTGTCTACGAAAATCCTGCCTGTTTTACTCCTCTCAATTTGTGGAATGGTATTTACATCATATCCTTTGATACCCGCAGTCCATACTGTGAGGTCAGAGTGTATTTGTTTGCCTGATTGTAAAATAACCGAACAAGGTGTTATTTCTGTTATAGGACTTCCGACAATTATTCTTACGTTATTGCTTAGAAGGCTTTTTGTTGCCATACTTATAATGCGTTTATCCCATCCTGGAAGGATATTGTTTTGAGCTTCCACTATTTTGATTTTAATTCTTCGATCCATATCATTACTATCAGCTAATGCTCCAGCAAGACTTGCCCCAGTAGATCCACCTCCACATATTGTTATTGTAGAGCCAGAGGTGAGACAGCTGATTGCCTTATTTAATTTCAAAGCATCACTAACTGACCTGAAATGATGAGTATACTCTTTTGCTCCACTGATATCATAATAATAATTTGAAGAGCCTAGAGCAATTACCAAATACTCATAGTTTATCTTTGTGTTGCCACTATCATCAACGTGGACAATTTTATTTATCAAATCTATACATTGTACTGAACCTTGGACAAAGGTTAATTCATCGTCAAATAATTCTTTTATAGAGAAGGTAATCTCTTCTTGTTTTTTTATACCTGCTGCCACAGTATGAATTCGTTGTAATAGCTGATGATACGGATTTTTATCTATGAGAGTAACTTTTATACCGGAACGTTTGCACAGATTGGCAGCTGCAAATATCCCTGCATAACCTGCGCCTAGTATGACTATTTCCATTTAATCTATGCTAGATAGAGTACTATTTAATAATAATGCTAATATTTCTATATAGTGCCTAATTCAATGATTTAATGAAAATTTTAGGCTTATTCGTAGGTGAGATAACATTATGTCTTTGTCACATCAACTTGTAAAATGATGATAACAAGCTGTGATGGGACTACACAAATCTAGAAAAATTTAAGCAGTACCCAAGCGCATTAGCATGATAGTAACAGCAACAAGGCGTTACATTCAAACACATTATAATATAGCTGAATCACTTTATTGATAAGGATATGAATCGATATTTGACAGATATCGACGTACCTATGCGATTAGCATGTGTATCTACATCGAATTTCCCTGTAGTAGTCTCCTTATGGTATGTATATAATGATAAGAAGTTTTATTGTGCGACACAAAGTACAGCCAAAATAATAAGATATCTAACACATTACCAAAAATGTGGCTTTGAAATTGCGGGGGATCGTTTTCCGTATTATGGTATTAGAGGTTACGGTAACGCATCCATATTAAAAGATAAAGGCGAGGATATTCTTCGCAGGGTATTACAGAAATACTTGAAAGGAAAAGAAACATCCAAGTTGTACAAATTATTGTTGTCTGAAAAACATCTACAAAATGAAGTTGCAATTGAAATAGCACCGATAAAATTGTTTGAATGGAATTATAGAGAAAGAATGAGTGATTTAACATGATCCTGACCGCTTAGGTAAATTTGTTTTTGTTATGAATATTCATTAGGATAATCAGCCGCAAGGAAGAGTTCTATTGCAACTGCTTACGTACCTACCGAATTTGACGTTAAAGACTTGACAAGTGACATAGAGTATACATAAAAGTAAGAATTACAGTCTTGTCTTATGTGCTCAATATATCCCATGCTCTTCTTTTCTTTGGTACTAAATTATAGTCTTGATCATTGCAATAGGCAGTCTTAAAGCTAGGATATACTTTTGCTTTATTATTTTCACCTGGTACAATATGATCACATCTTTCGCAGTCCTCACGTAAGATTTCACCCATAGTGTTTCTAATGTATTTGTGACCTATTGTGTCCGCCTGCATGAAATTATCATAGTGCCTAACTGAATCACATAATGTGTAACTCTTTAATACTTTGCTGCATGAAATCGGGCATTGATAAAAACTTTAAGGTATATTACAAATGCACAAATGATTAGAACCTGTAAGAATAATATCCATAGATATGTGCCAGAAATTACTAGGAAGACAATAGTCGGTTCTGTTGCCATTTATAGATGCCATACATTTTCGTCTTTGATCATATCTACATTTCTTTTAATTTCTTCTTTATTAGTTGCATCATATCCCTCTATTGTTGCTGCACAAACTAGTAGCGATGGTGTTGCTACTGCTAACCAGTATCAAGGAGCTCAAGGAATGGTTCTTCAAAACATTTCAGATAAAGGAAACTACAGAATACAGATATTATGGAATCAATTGACTAGCCAAGGCGGTAATGCTATACCTTCTAGCAATGGCGTGCCTTCACCCACCTTGCCAAAACAAGGGTTTGAGACAGAAATACTCTTTCTAAACGCAAGTGCTCCGCTCCCAACTACAAAAACAGTTCCACAAAAACAAAGTGGTATAAGGAGTGAAACTTCACTAGGTGAGAGTGCTAACAGGATTCCTGCCCCCTATATTATACAACCTACAGTACCCATTGATAGCTATGATATAACAATTTATTCAGATCACGGTAAAGAATTATGGAAAAAGCTAAATCAACCAGTAACTGCGGGTAGAGGAGTTCAGAGAGTTGTATTCACAGATAGCAATTATACTGGCGGCATAACTATTCAAATTACTAATATAAAGTCAGGTGATATACCACAAAATAGTGTAAGTTTTACAGCAAGAGTTGCTTGAGCCTAAGTTGCTATCTTGCCACCCTGCCAGAATAAGAAAAGTTTGATCAATGGCTCTCCTCCGAAGGTACTGAAGATACTCGAGACATTTACACAAGATCATAAGATTTCCACAGATAATAAACAATGGCCCAAATCCCCAAGTGCACTAAGTAGAAGACTCAATCAAATCCGCTTTAACCTACTGGAAGGCTTAGGAATTGAGGTTACAATCAGCAGGACTATATCTGCTACCAAAGATAAAAGAAGAAAAGTCAATACCGCCACTATACAGATAAGAAAAATATCTCCAGTATCTCCAATATCTCCAGTAAAGCAAAATCACGAGGGAAATAGCAACAAAACCACTGGAGATATTTCAAGTACTGGAGATACTATATCTCCAGCGGACAAAATACCTCCAGTAGGAAACCACCAAAATCACGCTCAAAAACCATCCATTGGAGATACTGGAGGTATTGGAGATATTTTACATACTCCTGAGCCTAAACCAGAACATGAAAATAAGATGCAGGAGGCATCAATCTATTACTGCTATTACTGCACCAGCTTTAAGACGAACATCCAAAAGAACTATGAGAAGCATGTTGTATTTACTCATCCTGAAAAGCCTTGCTATCCTTCTAAAGCAGACTTGGAAAAGCTTGAACTAAAAGCACAGGAGAAGAGTTGGGAAATTTGAGTATGGTCTGAGCAAATTGGCCTCATTCCTGTCTAAGCATAAGCATTATTAACTTAGGAACTGCCGATTATAATGGTGTAAAATAGCGTAGGTTATTTCTTTCTCGCATTCTCCATAATTTCTTCTATTTTTTTGATATAAGGTTGTGTAGGAAAACGACCGTAGGCTGCACCAAATTTAACCTCAATCTTTAAATTCGTTATAGAGCTTATATCTATAGTATCATCAGATTCCGGAGTTTTAATACACATTGCTTGTAGGAATAGCATTCAATATAAAAAATTAAAGCTCGCTTTGCGTATATCTGCAATAACACTAAATATCTGACTTGAAATCAGTATTTTCAATAGTATTTTGCCTACTGAAGACTTTTTGAACTTCCAGGCTGATAGGATAAGCTTCAAACTTCATGCCTGTAGACGACATTTAAGCAATCTAAAGAATATTGAATTGAGATATAATGATCTCGCATCAAATGATATTAGAATGAGTGCAGAAATGGAGATAGACTCGTTCCTGTGCCAAATGATTGGGGCAGTTGATTCTCTTTTATTTAGGATAAACGATACATTTAGTCTAATGATTCCACCTGACAGAATTGAAATAGACAAAATCCAAAGCGCACTATCAGCTGAGACTAAGAGTATTGATCTGTTAAATGACTTGGATAGGGCAAACCAATATGGTAATTGGTATTGGACAATAAAGCAACTAAGAAACTATTCATTAGGTAATTCGCTAATTTCGGAGCAAGCTTTTGAAGTACTATCTAATTATACAAGAACCGATATGAAAATAATTCCATACTTTGAACAATCTCTGGAACATCTTGAGAAATTAGTCGAAAGCATCAGAAAAAACGAACCAAAGTTATTATAATAATCATCATCACAATAACAATCTCTTATACAGGATGATGAGTGTGAATATTTGACCAACACAATTTCTAGTTCATCGTATGCATCTTTTACAGAAAGTTCTAGCAATGTATCTTCATAAATTAGTAGCCAATCTCTCCATCCTGCAACCGGAAGTTTCCTAGCCAGTATCTTGGTGTTTTGTATCAACCTTGTT
>JBKOWU010000168.1:0-11132 GCA_046724555.1 Thermoproteota archaeon
GCTCTACCGTTATGAGCGCAAGTAAAAAGCCACACATGAACTTGGTGGTTATAGGTCATGTAGATAATGGTAAATCAACTATTGTGGGTCATCTGATGGTAGATATGGGCGTCATCGACCAAAGAACCATTGATTCATACGCCAAAGAATCAGAAGCAACTGGAAAGGGTGATACTTTCAAGTATGCATGGGTTCTAGACAGTATTAAAGATGAAAGAGATAGGGGAATAACTATTGATCTTGCATTTCAGAAATTTGAAACTCAAAAGTTCTTTTACACATTAATCGATGCGCCAGGGCATAGAGACTTTATTAAAAACATGATTACAGGAGCATCTGAGGCAGACGTGGCCATACTAGTAGTTTCAGTCAAACCGGGTGAAACAGAGGCAGCAACCGAACCAGGGGGACAGGCGAGAGAACACGCATTTCTTGCAAGAACACTAGGGGTGTCTCAAATAGTAGTTGCACTTAACAAGATGGATGATGTAACCTATTCTGAAGCACGGTATAAAGAAGTCAAGGATACTGTGGAGAAAATGTTAAAGTTGGTTGGTTATAATACCAGCAAGGTAAATTTCATTCCAACTTCAGGATGGAAAGGCGACAATCTAGTCAAGAAATCTGAGAATATGCCATGGTACAAAGGTCCAACCATTGCTGCAGCCCTTGATGCATTTGAGGCACCAGAAAAACCAATTGGCAAACCGCTAAGGATCCCTATTCAAGATGTATATTCGATTACTGGTGTAGGTACAGTACCAGTTGGCAGAGTAGAAACCGGTAAGATCAAAACTAACGAGAAGGTCATAGTAATGCCCGCTGGTGTTAATGGAGAAGTTAAATCAATTGAAACTCATCATACTCAGATGGATTCTGCAGAAGCAGGTGACAATATAGGTTTCAATCTTAGAGGTGTAGATAGAAAGGCCATAAAGCGTGGCGATGTCATTGGCCCGGCTGATAACGCTCCAACTGTAGCAAAGGAATTTGAGGCACAGATTATTGTAATTCATCACCCTACTGCTATGGCTCCAGGATATACACCAGTGCTTCATGCACACACTGCTCAAGTTGCAGCAACACTTTCTGACTTCATTGCAAAGATCGATCCAAAAACAGGTGGTACAGTAGAGGAAAAACCTAAATTCTTGAAAACAGGAGATGCAGCGATCGTAAGAATAAAACCGGTCAGACCACTTGCAATTGAGACATTCAAGGAGTTTCCAGAAATTGGAAGGTTTGCCTTAAGAGACATGGGTACCACTATTGCCGCAGGAGTAGTAAAGGGAATAACAGAAAAATATGACCCCGGCAAGAAGTGATGTGTGAACAAAGAACATGCCACAAGAAGCAAGAATAAAACTTACTAGTACTAACCTTTTGACCCTCGAAGGAGTATGTTCGGAGATTAAAGGCATAGGAGAGAAGAATGGCATCAAGCTTAAAGGCCCCCATCCTCTGCCAATTAAAAAAATGAAGGTTGTTACTAGAAAATCTCCGTGTGGACAGGGAACGAATACATGGGATAAATATGAACTTCGAGTCCATCGACGAGTCATAGATTTAGGTGCCGATGATCGAGCTATCAGACAGCTGATGAGGTTAAAGATACCTGACGATGTTTACATTGAGGTATCTCTGACTCAATAGCTATTCCTACTCTCGTAAAGATTGCTTTGAGTTATATCGGTAGTATATTTTGTATTATAAATTCACATAACTTTTTGACTTGAGTCATACGGAAGAATGTTTTGCCTACAGCTACCTGATGTTGAAATGTAATGACTACGATAAACTCCTTATCGCAAATTCTGTCGTATAATAATGAATAATAACTCTATGCATTTGCAACTTTGAACCAACCATCTTATTTTCCTGATTAAATCTCACTTAATCTTTTTCCGCTAGACTTGTAAACCTAGAAAACTACACCCTTGGTTTATTTCTCTTACGTCTCTCAACCTTGGCGTACTTTTTGCTTCCTGATCTCTTTGCACTATATGCATGAGTTTTATTTTTGTTGTTTCTGTTCATAACGTACATGAAGGAAAATTAAGAGAAATATATGCTATCGGGTATTCGTTTATTTAGGGTAGTTTTTATTTATGTATTATTCTTCCTTTATAATAATGAAAATTGCGAAAAAAGAAAATAAAATTATTGACTACTCTTTTTCTTTAGATATTGTTCATACCTCGGCGGCAGATAAAATATTTTTTCAGGCTTTATCCTAAGGATTACTCTTTCCATGTTTGGTGAGTGTCCAGGATACTTATCTGTATTAAGATATTTCTTAGCAAGTTTGTCAATGTGTTCGTCAGCGCCATTGCTGGTTTGCTCTATCACTTTTCCTTTTATTGTTACCATGCTGTAAGGATTTTCATCGTCTATGAGCGATATGGAAACCCTGGGATCCCTAGATACGTTTCTTTGCTTTATCCTGCCCTTGGCAGTATTTATAAGAATGATATTATCTACGATGTCAATCCAAACAGGCGAAACATGTGGTGAACCATCTTTCATTAATGTACCCAAGAATGCAAAACTGTTTTTCTGAATGATTTTACTTACTGGTCCAATAATCTTTTTATTGATTTCGCTCATATGTCAACTATGGGTAAGTCTCTAATAATTCTATCAATAGTACTACTCGGTAGTCGCTTGTATGTAAAACATCAAGATTGATTCTTTATAACGTCTTAATTATCACAACACAACAAGTTCAACGAAAAAATTCATCATGTCAATGTTTGTCATACAAAGCGAGGATAATCATTATTATTATCACTGTTTGCAAGTGGACATTAGTAAGTAGATTCTCATAAACTATCTCATTTCAATATGCGGCAATATTTGGTCATTGTATAAGTGTATAATAGTATTCTATCCCTTTTGGTCCAAACCCTCTAACTCTTCTAATTTTTCCATCTCTCGTTAGTCTAAGTATAGCGTATAGCATCTTTCTCTTGTTGCAAACATTATCCATCTCTTTCTCAATTTGCTTTGTGGTAGCTCTGCCACCATAATAGTTTTTTATTAGGAAATAAACTGATTCAATTAACTTCTCTCCGGACAGAGATCGCTCCATATCGGGCTGGATGTTATAAAGCTTCATATACAATTTAATAGAAGATTCAGATTAAAAATAATTTAGCCACTATTATTTGACTAAGGTATAGATGAAAATTCACCTGCTAACCAGAATAATCCTCTACTGTCAATAAATAAAAATAGTATTAGATCATTGAGTGATTAGCTTTTTGCATGCAAATTGGCAAATTGCTTGGAGTTGTATGATTTTAAGAGCAAATGAACGAGATATAAGCGAAATGAAAAGGTACAGTAACGTTGGTGATGGATATTATTAACATGTTTTCAACACAAAAAGCAAAGGAAAAACTAGCAGATTGTAACGTACTGTTAAAATATATGACTTTTCTCCAAAACAATGGATTTACGGATTACGGTAAAGGTCAAGTTATGGGACAAATTGGTTTATTAAGAGAATATCTAGAAGATGGAGTTGAACAAAAGGAGAGGGATAAGGAAGAATCCAAAGATAATAATAATATTTTCGTCGATAATAAAATGTATAAGGATAAGAAAGTAGTAGAACAACAGCTGGTAGCCACAAAGGACAATAAAATATATGAACAAGCAGGCGAAAAAATTGCAGAGACAATATTCAGACGAGGAGTTTCTAATCTCCAAAGTAATAATAGTGGCAATAATAATAACAAATCTAGCCTTCTAAAGGGCGTTGAAAATATTATCGATAAAGCAAGAGATATCAGAATACTCGAGTAGGTAATCAAATAGCACGAAAAAGGGTTCTTTCGAAGTTATTTCTACGTATATTTCTATATTCAATTGTCTACTTTTGAAGTAGATTTGCAATTATCGTAATATTCTGGATAGCTATAGTAAATAGTCTGATCAAAGATGTATGTTAATATTATTTATTTGTAAATGATAAGGAGAGACATTCTTCTAGGCGTCTTTTATCCAATAAAAAATTGGTCTTTTACTATACCTTGTATTTCTTAGCATTTTTGTGACGGTCATTTGCTTGCATTATACTCTGTTTCAGGTCAATGATGCTCTTCGTATAGAAGATGGCGCTTATCGTTATTCCTACTGCCACAGAAGGACCAACAATAGCAGCGTAGCTCAAGCTTAGCGGAGGAAGACCAAATAAGCTATTATTGTTACTCTTGTTGACTTGGCTTGCTTCGGAGGTAGCCGGATTAGTAGGATTAGAAGACTGGCCAAGTTTTGGGGTAGCTGTTATAACAGCAAGAGAATTGCCCCTTTGTTCTGCTAACCATATATTCCCTTTATTGTCTGCTGTAATCCACTGAACAATAGGAGTCTGATTTGGTATGGTTAGTTCTTTACTTGCTCCAGTTTGTGGGTCTATTGCTGCGATTTTATTAATTGTGTGCTCAGCAACCCACAAATTATGATAACTGCTATCCATCGCCATTCCAAATGGTAATCCATTTGTGTTTAGAGGTGAAAAATCTTTGAATGTCTTGAGCAATGGATTGAAGACAGACACCGTGTGACCCTCATGCTGAGAAATATAGATATTGCCTGTCACGGGATCTGCAAACAACGCAGTTGGACTTTTGAGAGTACTGTTATTGCTATTAACTTGAACTGTAGAAGGGGCATATTCTGTAATTCTGTATTTATTTGAGGGATCTATGTTGGCTATTTTTCCTATTCCTTCTGCTATCCAGATCTGCCCGGACATTTTATCTGCAATAATCCCAAATGGTTGAGCGTTACCAGTAGGTAATATAAATGCTGTAAAGTTATTTGTCTGTGGATTAAACCTTAGTACCTTGTTATCGACCGGAGCAGTAACCCAGATACTATTGTCATTTGCATTAACCATAATGCCTGATGCAGCTCCTTGAATCGGAAGTTTGAATAATCTGCTTTTACCTGTAGATGGATCGTATTGACCAAGATTTTTCATTATCGGATCAACAAACCATAAATGATTATGGGGATCTAACGCCATAACGGTTACAATACTGACGCCTGCTACTTTATGTTCTATGTATTTACTGGATGTTAAATTGAATTCCCATATTCTTCCACTGTCTATCGCTGTATCTCCAACCCAAATTGCATTAGTACTTTCATCAAACAGAGGATATAGAGGCTGACTGTTATTTTGAGGTATTTTATACTCTTGAATATTAAAATTTAATTGATCCAATCTTGGTTTTATAAAGAGATCATAAGTTGTAACAATATTCAATGCATTAGACTTAGTTTGAATTCCTTCAACTTCTAAATTCCATTGACCAGGTAAACCAAAAGCAGCGTTAGTAGAAAACACTCCTCTGGAAATTTGCGTAGTATTTACTTTAATTGGGCCTATACCTTTTTCTATCTGAGTATATCTGATCTGAGCTGACTTGATATCAAGATGATTACCTTTGGAATCCAAAAATGAAATAATGAAGTTATTAGTGCCCGGTGTGAACGGGTCTATTGATAGTGCAACTCTGTTACCATCTTCTACAAATCTTGTAGACTTAAAATGTTGCTGCTGAGATATTACCGTACCTGTTGTTGAATTCGCTGTGGTAAAAGCATTTATTGATTGTTGTTGTTGTTGCTGCTGACCTTGAAACTCGCTTCCAGGAGTTCCTGTATTTACCAGTAGCGCTACAGCAGCAAGTAACGCAATACCAACTATTGCCTCTACTTTTGTGGTTTTACTGAATTTAGAAACAACATTAGTTTTTTTAGAATTCTTTAGATCGTGATTCTTATTTTTCTTATTATTATTATTATTATTATTATTATTATTATTAATTGTGCCTAATTCTAGTTGCTCTCCTCCTTGTCTTGCTCCGCTGGGCTTCTTGATGGTCGATGCAGCTGCTATGCTTGTAGCTGTACTAATCCTAACAGCATCTCTTTGTATTATTCTCTGGTTATATCCACCTACCGCAATCATTATTGCAGCAAGTGACAATTTTATAATGAGCCATTTTCCGTACAGTGAACCAAGTGTTAAATCAAGATTATTTTCAATAAAGTATAACAAAAATGGGCCTGTAACTACGATTATTCCCAAAATAGTTACAGGAATGGTAGAAAACCGTGGGATGATTATTGACAACGTTGATGCTTTGACACTTTCTTCTAGTGTTTCAGCGGATTTTATCTTTGGTGCAACTATAAATGCTAAATAAATTATCCCACCAATCCAGAGAGAAGCTGCTAGGTTATGTATAAAGTCTATAGCAATTGGTAGTAGTTGACCACTTGTTGCTCCGTGGCCAATCAAAGTCGTAGTAGCTAGGATTGCAAGACCTATTACAAATAGGCTGGTAATCTCTCCTTTCGAGAGCGAAATACTAAAGGCTGACTTTACCGGCCTACGTACCCTTCGTATGTATATCCACAAAGAAACCCCCAGGATTATGAAAGATTCTATGGTCCTCATTACCCATACACTACCAAACTTGGTTCCTATGGCTTCATTGATTCCTGTACCGAGATCGCTTGCTTGGACATAAATAATTCCAAAATCAGATATTACAAGAATGGCAGAACCAATCATCATGAGAATAATCAAACTTTTATCGATTCTCTTCCGAACAGGCGCAATAGCGTCATTTAACCATCTGATTTGCGAAATTGGCTTCCATAACCAGAAAGTAGCAAAGGCTGCTCCTACCACTAGGACTTGACCAACATATGCAGGAAACCTTGCTATCGCATTAGGTATATAGAGCTGAGATTGGGAACCAAATTGAGAGTTCGAATGGTCTGCAGAGGGGATTGCTGCCTGGCCTATACCAAACACAAGTGCATTGTCCACCACATGGCCATCTGTAGCAGAAAGCACTTTGGTAGAAACTGTATATACTCCATCTTTTAGACCAGAGGAAGGAAGCGTTACGCTTAATGATGTCGGATCGCCTCCTATATTGTGTTCATCTTTGACATCGACTTGCTTTCCGCCTGGGTCTAAGACTTTAATTGTACTGTAACGCAGGTCTATGGGTTCACTAAAGTAAACATCTACTTTAGTCGGAGGAGTAGATACGGATTGCAAAGGTGATGGGTCACTTCTTATTGTAAACGCATGGGCATATGCCTTGGGTATTCCATTAGAAAAGAAAGATACTAAAACTAATATCGATATAATCCCAACAATGACAAACGGCTTAATGATAACACAAGACGTGAATCTATTGAATGGCCTCATGTTCATATACAATTATCAATGTACTTTGCATTATTATGGTATTTGATTTTTTCCCATTTTATAGTACAACCATCGAAACCCTCGTAAAGAATAATAAAGAAACCAACTAAGTAGCCTACATGCAAATAAGAGCTGTATTTTTGACTATAATCATACTTGTTTTAACTATACTTTTGATCTTTTCTTTTTCCAATGCAAAAACTGCCTATGCCCATATAACAAAGAACTTCGGCAACATTCAAGTTGAAGTTGGATGGAGCAACGAACCCCCGCTAGTAGGCGAGTTAAACAATGTCATAGTCCAAGTAAACCAAACCAGTGGGAAAAATAGCCAAACACCCGTTGTCAACGCCTTAGGCAACATGGACGTAGCGGTAAAGTATGGCGGGCTAACAAAACCACTTGACTTTGTTCCATCTGAGGAAACGGAAGGAATGTATAATGGCCAGATGATCCCTACAAGAATTGGTTCCTATAGTCTTGGACTGAACGGCACAATACAAGAACAGAAAATCAGTGCTGAAATACCTCTCGATTTAGTTGAAAGTACGCAAAAACTCAATTTTCCTGATTCTGTTAGCTCAAGCGGCACTGGGGTAGATGCTACCTCTACTATCTCTAGTAATACTGTGGCCAGCAACAACATTGGACCACAACTTCAGGGAATTGCCAGTCAGTTAGCAAACGATATTGATTTAACAAAAAACAGTGTGGATACATTGTCAAAAACTAACGCAAACACGCAAAAAACAATTCAGGATCTCAAGAGTACCAATGATAGGCTATATATGATAGGAACAGGTGCAATAGGAGCCGGCGTAGCTGGAATAGTTATAGCTGCTGTGGCACTCTCTCGCAGAGAAGTGATCAAGATCTCATAAGGTAAATTACTTGCTATCCTAAATAATTCAATAAATCGTTCCAAAAATAATTGTGAATCACAGTATTTCATAGATGGATTTGTTTATCACTTTACAGTAGATAAGTCGTTTTCCATATATTATTTGTAATCTATACTTATCATTGTCACTCACTCGTTCTTGTTAATAAGATATCAAGGGAAAGAATATAGCGATACTATAGGTTGGAGTTACGTATACACCGTTATATGTCGTTGATGTAAGTAATATGTTAATAATATCTTTACCTAGTTGCTGTTCAATATACTACCATTTAATAGAGCAGTATAGAAGTATAACTACTGCCACGTGTAATACCATGAAACAATGTAAATAAAATAAATGGATCAAATATAGTTCAATAGCGATAAGACATAAGATGATACTAAAGGGAGGATGTTAAAAATAAAGTATAAATGTGACAGTATTCACTACACATTTGTTTTCCGTGCACTTCCTTGCATTATGAAGTCTAGTAGAAGATAATTTTTAGATTTGAAAAAGATCAAAAGACACTTTTTAGAACGCATCCCTGATGCTTTAATCGAGTATATCTACTATAATTTTTTAAGTGCGACCTAATAAATTAAACTTTGTTACTGCAAGAAAGTTTGTCAATGTTATTACCAAGATTTCTTATAAGTGGCCTCGGTAATACAAGAGATGATATATAAGTAATCATGACAATTACGTGTTAGTAAAATAGCGCATGACCTTGGTTGCAAAAAGATCAAGTGACTCAATTTCTCGTCCCGGCTCGAAATTAACAATAAGATACTCAATTCCGGAGTCTGTAAATAATTGTATCTGGCTTATAATTTGCTCCGGAGTGCCATAAATGACAAACTCATTTCTCTCCTCTTCTGATATTCCTCTGAAACGTTCATTTACTCTATTTGCAAGTAATTCCTGATTATTATCAATAATGATGTGAGCGAGTTTAGTCCTTAAGATTGCGTCAAAATCTCTGTTTAATGTCATGCAATGATCTTTAAGAACAGCCAACTTCCTGCTTATTGTCTGAGGTGAACCAAAAATATTGCATGCATCAGCATATTTTGCTACTAATTTTAGAGTTTTTCTTTCTCCACTACCTCCTATCATAATCGGAGGCATAGGATCTTGAATTGGCTTAGGATTACAATATGCGTTGTACAATCTGTAGAATTTGCCATTAAAAGTACTTTGATTCTCATCTTTATTCCACATCTTCCTTATAATCTGTACAGCTTCTTCTAGCATCAAGAATCTATCCTTATTTGATGGGAAGTTTATTCCGTATGCTAAAGATTCTTCTTGATTCCACGCAGCACCTATTCCCATAATTAGTCGACCTTTGCTCAATACATCTAATGTTGCACCTATCTTTGCAAGTATGGATGGACATCGGTATATATTGCCAGTTACAAGTGTCCCTATCTTTATATTTGAAGTTAATGCAGCCAGATAGGCAAGTGCTGTCCAGCCTTCTAACATGGGTTCATTTATCGATCCTACAACAGGAATTTGATGAAAATGATCCATTAGCCAGAAAGAGTCATAACCAAACCTTTCAACAGTAGTAATTAAATTCTTTAACGTAAGAGGTGTGTGTGAAACTTCAGTTCTAGGGTAGTCGTAACTAAAATTTGGGTGCTGTATGCCAAACTTCATCTTTACTTTTCTTTTTTCAGAGTGATACGCCTTCTTTTTTTACTTTACTCCAATGGCAACCAAGTATTACGATATCACCTTAATATAAAATGATAAATTCATAATATACTATAGATTTTTTATCCAATGTTCTTTTTGATCATCACTGTTCACATAGACTTGCACAAGCAGAATCTATAATAAAGAATTTTTTGGCTCATAAGACTATAGACGCAAAGGAAAACCTGTTGCGAAGTTAGCCATGATGAAGATTATAATAAATTGCAATATCGCCTGAGTAGCAACAACCTTAACATATCGTTTCATAAATTTTTGAATTTTTGTCATATCCGGTTTATCATTTCTCAATTCAAAATAAATGCGAAGATTTGTCGGTAAGAGAATGCCCAACCCTTGTATGAACATAGTTACTACTATGATTAATACTGCGAGCATCCAATAAACTATAGGAGGATGTAAAGAAATGAAACCTAGCCTTAAAGCAAGAAAGTAACCTGCAGTAGTTGTAACCGCAGAGACGGTTGGCATGTAAAATACCATCTTTGGCATAAGCCACGAGGTAACTTCCCTTCGTGTCGAAAGGCTTACATATCTAAGTACCGGCCCTAGTAAAAATGCCATAAATATGTCAGTTCCAGTCCATAGGATGGAAGTAAAAACATGAACATAGTTCAAAAGAAGAAAGTTAGCGGTTATAATTGCTACAATAAGTGCGCCGATTGGTATGCCAACCCAGACATTATCTCTTACGGATATTTTCGGTGGTTGTTCTATAAGGTTCACCAAATATTACATCCCTACTGTAATATCAACATCGGCTGTAGTAATATAATTTGTGTCACGGTATTCTAATATGTCTACACTAATACGATGTCTTTTCTATGGTATGTTAAATAACAAACAAACCAGACAAGTCATACAATGAAGAGATTCTCAATCTTTCTATTTCTCTGTTGAAGCCAATCTACTTAATAGATGTAGTACATATCTATAGATAAGAAACAAAAATATCTGTTTGTGAAGACAGCGAAGTTGATACAATGAACATCAATTAATAGTAACCCCGACAAGATTCTAAATCTAGTTGGGATTGCCTGTTTTGTCCAAGACGAAAAATTCTTTAACTAGAAGTTTAAACTTAGTTCCAGCGTAGACCTTGAATTAGAAGGTTGGAAGTAATTTCTATTTGTAAACATTAATAACCATGCATTCTATATTCTGCTATAGAATATAATAATGATACAATTACCTAGAGTATCGCAAACATTTTTGATGACATCTATGCTGCTGGTGATTTTAGCAACATCATTGCTTGCATCTACAATATTTACGCA
>JBKOWU010000275.1:0-1946 GCA_046724555.1 Thermoproteota archaeon
TGTTGGATGTCTTTTATTTTTGATCGAAGAACTTCAGTTAAGCTAAGGATAGGTTGGATAGGCGTTCGCAATTCATGAGCTGCCACATTGATAAATTCATCTTTCATTTTATCTGATTCCTTTAGTCTTTCATATTGAATACGGATTGTTTCTTCTCTTTCTTTTAGCCTGTAGTTACTTTGTCTCAACCGTGCATTATATTCAATACTTGACAATGCTAATGCTATGATGTTAATAAAATAACCAGCATCTTTGAGAACATGAGCTACATTGTGTGCTGTATCAAATGATATCGCAGAGTAAGACATTATTATTTGAGAAAAGATATCAATTATCAGATATGCCAATATTCCTTTATAAAAGGTATCGGTTCTCTTGTAAAGTTCGTTTTTGTAAAAATAAAATAATGCTATTATAAATAGTACAAGTGATGGTATCTCATATGGCCTATGTATAGAATAATCGTCTACTACGCTAGCCGGTAATACAAAGAATAGCGAACTTATGGAAACACTTGCAGCAAGTATTGCAAGAGGTATGAAGTAAACTGCCACAGCTTTTCGTTGCTTAGTTCGTGATGGCCACCGTTGCTTCTCTTTCCCTTCCTCCTCTTCCTTATTTCTTCTCCTTTCCTGTACCTCAAAATCAGATGAAGATAGCGAAGAGAACTTTACAATTGCCATAACTAACATTGCACTTAGAAATATTCTTCCAGCAAACCATGTCTGAGGAATAAAATACTTCAAGAAAATGGGATTATCAATCGCCACATAAGCTACAATAACATGTAGCAAATCTATAAGAGCACTGGTGAGAAACCCTATCCCTATAAACAGACTGAATTTATCATTTAATGTGCGAGCTCTTGCTATGTAATAGAATGCCAGTACTGCAGCAAGTATTACTGCAAATAACTCTATGTAAAAATGGTGAATTTCTGATGTCATCCAAGTATTGGGATTGATAGATAGGATTGCTATTATTGAAAGAGGAACTGAGGGTACGAGTGTATATTTAATTAGGATTTCATATTTAGAAAATAATCGTTTAGATTTAGCTAGCGATAATAAATGCCACATTTTCTCTTTCCTCATTTCTTTTATTAGTTGCCTTTAATAATGATGATAATAACGACTTGCTGTAGCAGCGCCAGCAGTTAGGATATTTTGTTCTTAATTCTAATATCCAAGATTCAATGGTAGTATATTCATCATTTATTATTTATATCACCGTCATGGTCATTATATCATAAATACAATTGGTTTGCTATAAAAATATCTATACCTATGTAAATGAATTTGAACTACAAAGAAAAAAGGGTATCCCAATAGTTTACTCTTGTAGATATCGCAGTAATACTTGGCTATTGTTTAGAAAAATTGTATCGCTATGCCTTCTGTCAGAAGAATTATATATAATAATATATTCCTTGATTTATTATAAGCCGTATAATATTTATATAACGGGCTAATTAAATGGAAGATTAAACATTATTGTTACGTATATATGACAAATTACTAGTTTTTATCTATTTTTGAATTCAAATATATATTTATTAAACTTATATAAGGTAATTTAATAGCGAACTTTATGACTTTGGAGAGAGGCTCCCTTGTACTAGTAGATTATACCGCTAAGGTTAAGGATTCTAATGAAATTTTCGAAACAACCTATGAGGAAGATGCTAAAAAATCTGATCTCTACGATCCAACACGCAAATACCAGCCAAGACTTGTATCTATTGGCGAAGGATGGGTCTTGAAAGGGTTGGATGAGGCTCTAGCTAATGCTAATTTGGGTGATAAACTCACTATTGAAATTACTCCAGACAAAGGATTTGGCGACAGGGACCCAAACAAGGTAAGAATGATTCCACAACGAAAGTTGGGAGAGAAGGCGGATAACATAAAGGTTGGAGATGTAGTAGAAATGTATGAGCGCCCTGG
>JBKOWU010000266.1:0-4579 GCA_046724555.1 Thermoproteota archaeon
GTTATTAATATAACTATTAGCAATCAGTTTATCTGTCAAACTCTTATAAAGTAATAATTAATATCTAATGTGTGTCTCTATATTGACAGTAAAGACAAAAATCAAGATAAATAGATAAGGTCTGATTTCTAAAAGTGTAGCAACGTTAGTACCGTTTACACCTTTGTAAAATAAACTTCACTTTATATCTGATACCTTAGTCTAGAATAATATTAAATTGTATGAGAATGTGTGAGCACTGTGATGTTGATGCTTATTATGACCTGACTATAGAAGACTTCAACGATGCAGAATCGGTATGTAGTAGTTTGTGTATGAAATGTGTGAAGATAGAAATGAAAAGGATTATCGACATGTTTCCAGCTGTGAAGTCGTTAAAGATAGAGCCTATAATACATCCTCTACTAAAGAGTCGCCCGGGTCAGTGAAGACGAACCATATATTGCCATTGCATCAATGTCTGCCATTCACTAAATCGTATATTTGTCCTTGAATCAATTCTATAGCCTGTACTTCATTCAAGCTGTCATTGTATAACTACCCAACGTCATATTCGGCTTTCTTGCTATAGAATCAGGTCATTCGTTAGTTGATGAGTGTATTGTTTGATAACCTCGTATCCTTTTTTGGTAGAAAGTATTACTATACTATTTCATCTGCCATTTTGCTGCTAGGTATCATTCCTATAAATCCTTACCAACCAAAATAAAACAAAATCCGTCTAGCCTGTACACAAAGAAGAAATTCAAAATTGAATTTCTAAAGCATCAATCCCAACCCTTAGCTATTATAATATCTACTTACTCATACGATTTTTCCGACTACAATGAAGATAGCTGATGCTAATTCCCTCCCGTTATCTCCAGTTCAATTACAGCCGCATCAGCAAGAAGACACTAATGTATGACCACAAGAACGAATTCAAATGAACCACGATTAACAGATTATCCGCTTCCATACTCTCTCTTGTGTCTATATTACCATTTTGAATTGGTAGTATTTACAAAAGTAAGTCTGCTTCCAAATGAAAATGACAACTCATAAGCAGGTAATGGAACAACAGGTTCTTCATAGGAAGGAGTCAAGGAAAGCATCCTCAATTTTTACTCACGCGTAAATTTATCTAAGGTTTGAGGTTGCTTGAGAAGCAAATAAACTTTTCAATAATCTAGTATTGCAAGTTTTTGAAGTCAAATAAATCAATAATGTCACAAGGTACAAGAAGTCACATGATTCTTAAATGATAAAAACTTTTAGTCTAGTACTAGCTAATAAGAACAAATGTTAACTGTATCATGTAGAGAAGTAGGAATGGACTGCGACTATGTATGCAAAGGTGAAACGGAAGAAGAAATTATGAAAAATGCCGAACAACATGCAGTTCGAGACCATCATTATAAGCCAGAAGAAATAATGACTCCGGAACTGCAGCAGAAAATAAAGTCACATATCAAAAGATCATAAACTATTCTTTTTCCTTTACCTATGCTTCAAATTCCTTTGTTGGTATACCTTAAACAACTCTCCAATGTGACCATGAAGCGAGGTTTTGAGCCAATAGTACTCCATAAAATGGAGTGTCGTCGTTAAATGAGTCGTCAGATGGAATTGGAATGGAATGGATAGAAATAAGATGGTATTAGTTCATCTATACCAACACCAAAAAATTTAGTGCTATTACTATTCTACTGCTATCTGTTTAGCTAATCTCGTACAAAGTTGAAGATGCTTCTTTTCTTCCTCTAAAATTGCTTTTACTTTGGCTGAGAATTTTCTGTCTTTGACTAGCTTTGTCATGGCACCTAGAACTTCATAATGTGTTACTTCTCCTCCTTCGGCCAAGCAAAGAAATTCTATTGCTTCAGAAGAATCCGGGCTTTCACCAAGATATGTCTTCATCATCTCAGAGGCTTTTTGTGCAGTTTCATTTGCTACTTCTTGTATATTAGAAGAGTCTAATCCTTGTGATTCTGATAGATTTTGTATTAATTCTTCAAGATTAGTTTGATGATTATTGGCCTGATTTCTCATCTTTTCCAGTTTAGCTTTCATTCCTCCTTTATCTAACAGCCCTTTTGAACCAAGCTCTTCTACTGCTTTTTGGGCAGCCATTTCCAAGCCGAGGGCTTCACCTATTTTCTCTTGAAGCTTTTGTTTGCTGTCTTCAGAACTCATATGATTTTCTATGCAGCACAAGCATTGTATTGTATTTGACCCTTATAGAGGATAATTCAGTAACAAGCTAAAATCACACGATATTATTTAGAATTTAAGTATAATCACGAATTAATTAATTATAAACAATGTTCAACAATATCCTACCCATTGTGCTAAAGATCGTCGTGTTTCATGCAATAGATAATTTTCATATCCTAGATTTAGACAGCTGGAGATCGTACCTGTTCCTGACATTTTTCGCATTTCCATATGTTCCTTGGCTTCTCTAAGATTATTGTATTCATTTACACATTTAATTAACATACTGATTGATCATTGCAACAATTAATTTGCATGATGTCCACATATTACTATGAGCAAAGGAACAAAGAGAATCCAAAATAAAGATCACCATGAAAAAAGTACAAAAGAGAGGAAGAGGATCGTATCATCAAAAATAAGCAAGTTTGCTAATGGTTTTAAAATTCCTGATGATATGGAAAATAATAAACTAAACAAATGTCCAAAATGCTCATCAGATATGATACAACATCCATCTTTAGTATCCATGCCTTTGAGTTCCGCATCGCATGAAAATGGTAATATGAGAAAAATAAACATAGAAGATCAGGATGCAAATTTTGTCTTCAAATTTAAGTCTTGTAAAAAATGTGGATTTAGCGAGTTCTATCTACATGATGGCAGGAGTGGCAACAGAGTTTAACTTAGAATAGAAAAAATCATACATAAACTGTTGCCTGCAATTTTTGTACATATTAACTAGACATAGAAAATGGCGCTGGTCTATCATTTTTTATTAATAGCAAATCCCATATTCGTTCTTGAACCTATTTCAAGCTGTATTTGAATCATTACCCTATGTACCTCTGCAGACTGTTGGATTTTAGCAAGGTTTTGTTTCGCTCGTCCATCGCTTACAGGACCAACACTCACTGACCCCAATCTAAAGGTAGAACAAATAATCGACAGAGCATTTGACGATTATTTCTACTACTAGTGGCCACCAGCAGGAAATCGGCTTTACAGATATGACCTAGATCTGAATAATAATACTCTGGGTTTCTTCATGAACGCTGGGTCTCAATATTCTACCTTGATGAAGTGTAAATGCTCTAGATTGGCATAGTATTAACTTGTTTGCAAAGCAAGACAATATAAACGTCATATTTAAGATTTATTTTTGCAGATCCTTATATGTATGCCATCATCTTCTTCTAATGTCAACATTAATGAAAGTCCCTACCGCTTTATGATACTTGACACAATAGCCAGAGGTATGACTAATATCAACAAAATTGCAAAAGCTACAAAGATAAATGATGATGCTGAAATTGAATTAATTGTAAATGATTTGTTGATCCAAAGATTGATCATCAAATCCGAAACAAGGGGATTTCTGGGCAGAAAAAAGACAGAAATTAGAATAACAGAAATTGGCCTCAGAGCTCTTGATACAAAAAAGCAAGAGCTAGAGCAGAAATTGGAGCAGGTACAACGATGGTATGATAATGGAGATAAATCAAAGCTTGAATCATTTATGAATTCTAATAGAACATGGATACCTATGATGTTATTTTCTGGAATTATGAATGCTATGTTCTTTATGTCAATGATGTCGTTGATTGGCATGGCAATGAATCCCGCTGAAAGCGCAGCCGTAGAAGGTCATGGTGATCAAAACACAGAGTCTGGAATACAGAATAATGACAATAAGAACAACCAGGAGCAGGTAGATCAGGCCGGTACTGAAACAGCAGACTACAGCAACGTTAACGATTCAACAGGCTTTGAAGGATTCGATGGAGGAGGAGGTTTTGATAACTTCTGATACGCTAAACGAGCAAAAGCTGGTAGCATGTGTTTTTCTTTGCACTTTAATTGTTACGGTTGGTCGAAATGGATAGAATTAATAAGACAAGAGTATCAAAAAATAATGTAAATGGAATAACATCTACTTTATCTGGATGCCCATCATTTCTTTTCTTATCTGTATTGATATTATCAATGTCATTAATACTATTATCATCAGTTCCAATACCCCATAATGCATTGGCACAAAACCAATCACAATTACAGAGACAAGGAGAAGTGCAGCAACAGCAACGACAACCAAACATACTTGGATCTGACATCTATCAAACACAGACAATAGTTCTTGGAAAGAATGTCAAAAATCTCGTAATAGTAATTCCAAATGAAGGACATGAAGATCCCAATGTACCCAAGGATTTGAGAGTTATCAATCAGCCATACATACCACAAAATGCAGTAGTAAATGTTGGTACTACAGTAGCATGGTTAAATGCAGATGCAGGTCATCGTCACAGTATAACTTTGGTAGATGACAATACAAAGAACATTGTATTTAATAGTGGTAGGTTTGATAACTATAATGCCTCAA